>CAMKTM010000098.1 GCA_946415695.1 uncultured Prevotellaceae bacterium
CAAGGCGCGCTTTTTATGCGCGGAACTCGGCGCTCTAGCGCCAAGGCGCGCTTTTTATGCGCGGAAGGCAATAAGGGCGTGCCTCGTTTGCAATAAGAGCGTGCCTCGATAGGAGGATAGTCCTGTAAACTGGATTATGCGAGCGGCATGTTTCGGTATTGTTGCGGCGTCATTCCCCATTCCTGACGGAACACGCGGATGAAGTAACTGGGCTCGTCGTAACCGCAATCGTAGGCTATCTCGTTCACCGTCATGTTTGTGCTCTTCAGCAGACGGCCGGCTTTCTCCATGCGAATACTCGTGATGAAAGCATTAGGGCTTTTGTCGGTAATGGCAGTCAGTCGGCGTGTGAACTGAGCACGACTTATGCTCATCTCCTGAGCTATCAGCTCCACAGTAATCTTCCGCGATGTCAAATTGGCATGTACGAAGTCAACAACTTTGAGCACAAACTGGCGGTCGGCAACAGATTTCTGTGCCAGAGGCAAGGAGGACTGCGGATAGAGGCTCAGAGCATCTTCCTTCGAGGCAGGTTCCTGAACAGCTGCAAGTTCCTCAACGGATAGCTGGGGATTCGGGACATTTGATTTCTTTTCCTTTCTTCTCATTCTGAACAGGAAAAAGGCGAAAAGCATAACCACAAGCAAGAGCACGAGAATGAGCACGGCGCAGGCTGTCTGCTGGAGCGTATTCTTATGGCGCAGGCTCATCAACTCAGTGCGTTGGCGCGTTATTTCGTCGTGAGTGCCGAAGTCGGCAGACATCCGCTGCATACGTTCCGTATAGATGCTGTCACCCAGGACAATGCTTTCCTGCAGACGCTGGCAAGCCAGATTGTAGCGTCCCTGAGCCTGATAAGTGTTGCCCAGCGCCTTTGCCGTAAGGTAGAGGAAGAAGGTGTTGCCCATGCGGCGAGCCAAGCTGTCGGCTTTCAGCAGGTAGCGTTCCGCTTGCCGGTAGTTGGCCTGTTGATAAAAGACGTTGCCGAGCTGCCGGTAGTCGATGCTGAGCGAATGCAACTCTCCCTCCTTCTCCAAGATGTCGATAGCCCGCTGATAGAAACGAACGGCTTGACTCAATTCACTCTTTGCCTGATAGATGTCAGCCATCTGCGACAGCCGTCTTGCAGTGCCCACAGCGTTTCCTGCCTTGCGGTCCAACTCGTAGGCCATCTCTGCGTATTTCAAAGCCTGCGTCTGGTCGCCGTTCTTATTGTAAATC
This sequence comes from uncultured Prevotellaceae bacterium, assembly GCA_946415695.1. Classification (GTDB taxonomy): domain Bacteria; phylum Bacteroidota; class Bacteroidia; order Bacteroidales; family Bacteroidaceae; genus Physcousia. Next base: position 1,222 of record CAMKTM010000098.1, read on the forward strand.
TCGGCAGCATTACCATAGCGGATGGACAACTTCGCAGGCACCGCCTTCGAGCGTTCAATCTCGATGGCCTGCTCAATGAGCCTGACGGCCTCTTCCTGCCTTCCTGCAGCAAGATAAGTGCCGGCAAGCGTACTGAAATCGTTGGAAAGCAGAGCAGTATCTCCAAGAATACTGTCAATGTGAAGCGCTTCGAGATTCGCCTTGATGGCACTCTCGAAATCTCCTATTCTGTGATACTCCACGGCAGCTTGCGAGAGGGCATCGCCACGTGCTGCCATGTCATCATCCTCCCCAGCATAGTTCGCCATCATGCGAAAGGCATCGGCAGCCCGCGCATATTGATAGTGAGCATCATAATAGTAGGCCATATAGAGGCATACGGTCTTCATCATCTCGGAAGGAGCAATGTCGCGTTCGAAAGTATATAGCGAATCGACCACGCCATCAGCGTCGAGGGCTATCATCAGACTGTTCGCAGTGGCATGATTGGGCTTGCTTGCACCCTTCAATTCGTAAAAAAGAGAGTCAACCGTATCGGCAAGGCATGTATTGCCCACCAACAGGATAAGCGAGATTAAGACAGTGAGACGCCTTTTCATTGTCAATAAAATATGAATTACAAGCGCAAAGATACAAAAATAATCTTGAAAGAAAACAATTCGCACCTCAAAAAACACCTTTACGGCAAGCAAAAACATCCTTCGGGAATGGCAAATGTATTTACTTTGTTATCAAACGGATAAACTTTAATGATGTTTCATTTTTATCATTGTTAAATACAAAACAGAGTGATTAGTACCATAAATAAATAGATTTGTTTCACTATCAATTAAGGGATTACTATTACATTTGCATCAAAATTCAATTATTAATTTTATAAAGATAGGTATTATGAAAAAGATTTTCTACTTCTTGTGTTCTCTTCTTGCCCTGTGTATTGCCTCTCCGGCCATTGCGGCAACAGACTACGGCATCTTTGTAGGCGAGACAAAAGTAACGAGTGACAACGCCAACGACATCCTTGGCGACGGCGGGCATTTCAAGTACAATGCCTCAACAAAGACACTCACAGTCAACAACGCAACGCTGGACAACAGCGGCTCCCTCGGCACTGGCATCAGCAATCGAGAGGTGGATGGGCTGAAAATCAGCTTTGAAGGTAACAGCAGGTTCAACACGCGCAATTCTGCCATCCACTCATCAAAGTCGTTTTCCATCGTAGGTTCCGGCACACTTAACGCCATCTCTACGGATACCTATGCGTTTATGTTTGGCGGCACAGGCATTACCTGTAACATCAATGGGCCAAAGCTCTACTTTTACAGTTTAGCCAGTTATGGCCTGTACGACTACTCTGGCAAATCTTCATTGAACATGTGGGGAAGCACAACGCTTCTTTCTCTGGTGCCGAAAGATGGCGTAGCAGCAATGTACAATCTAAGTTCGCTGTCGATAGGGAGTCTGTTCATTACCAAACCCACAACAGGCTACTTCTCACCTTCGCTGAAGAGTATCACAACCGATGGCAAGACACCCTACAAGGACATTGTAGTCATCCAATCTGCCACATATTATGGCTTGACTATTGGCGAGACGAAGGTGCATAATTACAACTGTGATGACATTTTAGGTGATGGCATGTTCAAATATGTTCATTCCGTAAAATCACTTTACGTTAACAAAGGTACGCTGACCAACAATGGTTCATTAGGCAGCGGCATCAGCAACCACGAAGTTGACGGCCTCACCATTTATATAATGGACACTTGCACGATCAATACTCGAAACTCTGTGATTGCGTCGGAAAAGTCGTTTGCCATTAAAGGCGGAGCGCTCTTGACAGGAAAAAGCACAAGCGGATATCCTTTATATTTGCATGGAGATGGCATCACTTGCACCATTGATGGCACGACGCTTGATTTTTCTGCTAACGGTGCAACCTTGTGTGACTATTACCAATCATGCACACTCTCCTTGCAAGGCAACAGAACCAATCTTATTTTGCAGCCGAACGGTAATGAAGCCATTAAGGGTCTCGGCTCACTCGTCATTAGCGATGAACTCTGCATCAACGAACCACTTGGCGGATATTTTTCTTCGTCGCTGAAGAGCATTACTCTCAATGGCACATCGGCCTATAAAGGCAAGGTGTCGATAGCAAAGCCTGAAGAGTACGGCCTGTCATTCTGCGATACAAAAGTCACAGCAACCAATGCTTCCGACATCATGGGCGACGGGAGCGCCAGCTACGACCCAACCACCAAGACGCTGAATTTGAAGGGAAACAAGTCTTTCATAAAAGAAGATTCAAACATTGATTACTATTATGGCATCAAAAACGAAAATATTGACGGCCTTACCATAAACGTGCAGGGTAATGTGTCATTCCGAACATTATTTCCCGTCATTTATACAGACAAGTCGATTACCATAAAGGGCCAAGATGCAAACCTAACCAGTCTTTGTGGGTTAGGAGGTGTCCTTTTGCATGGCGAGAACACTACCTTTAGAATCGACATAAAGGAATTTGAAGTCTATGCAGGCAAAGAATCCGCTATCGTAGATTACACTTCTTCTTCAAAAGTCATTATCGGAGCCAACTCTACCGTCCAACTTGTTTCAACCGATGAGTATTCTGCTTTCGATGGACTGAAGGCTTTTGAGATGGAAGGCGATGTTGTCATCAACGAACCCAACTATGGCTACTTCTCGCCTGAACTTCAAACCATAACCGTTGACGGCGAGACGCCTTATCTGGGTCGTGTCACGATACATAAGCCTTTTGGTTATGGCATCTATATCGCCGAGACATTGGTGACGAGTGCCAACTACTCCGACGTTCTCCATAACGGCCAGTTCAGTTACGAACCAGGCTCAAAAACACTTACCGTCACCGATGCCGATTTGAGTAACGCCGGCACGCTGGGTTCAGGCATCACAAACCGCGAGGTGAATAACTTCGTCATCGACCTCGTCGGCAACAGCACCATCAGCTCCCGTAATTATGTTATCGGTTCGAGGCACAACTTCAGCATCACGGGCAGTGGCTCGCTGACCGGCGTTTCATCCGAAGGCGAAGGTCTTTACTTGACTGGCAGTGGCACAACTTGCACCATCAATGGTCCTCATCTCGACCTTAAAGGCTTTAGTGCTGTGCGAGATTACACGAATACCAACACACTTGTTGTCAGCGGAGAGGAGACGAACGTCACCCTTAACACCAGCAATGTCGGCAAACCCACCATCTCGGGTCTCTTTGCTCTAAAGCTCAATGACGAGCTCCGAATTGCCGAACCTGAGGGCGGCTACTTCGACTCCTCGCTGAATAGCGTCACGACAGATGGCCAGACTGCTTACAATAGAACCATCGTCATTTGCAAGCCAGCAAAAGAGTATGGCCTCTACATTGCCGGCATCAGCGTCAACTCCGATAACGCGGCCGACATCCTTGGCAACGGAAAGATGAGCTACGATGCCGAGACGCACACACTGACCATGAATAATGTGACAATTGACATAGATGACGTCGATGGCATCGTGAATAAAGGCATAGAGAACCTCACCATCATCGTCCATGGTTATAACACTATCTTTGTCAACAGCACAGAACATAGCAACATCGCAGGTCTTGCAACCCCACATTCGTTGTCTATTAAGGGCGATGGCGTCCTTGACATCTGCTCAAGTGGCAAGACCATGGGCATCATTTGCACAAAGTCTGTTACCATCAATGGTCCTTTCGTAAAGAGCAGCAGCGAGACGTTTGCATTCTTGGGCGGCCTTCTGCAGCGCGAGGGCGAACTTTCCGTTTTGGGAACAGACACCAGGCTTACGTTGTCATCTGGCACGGGATTTCCACCGCTTCTTCAATTCAAGAGCCTTTCACTTGGCGATGGTCTCTACATCACCCATCCTTTTGAAGGCTATTTCAACGATACGCTTGGCGGCATCACTACCGATGGGGAAACCTACTATACCGACTCGCTTTTCATCAGCAACATGCCTGCTCTTGAACCCGTGGCGGTTGCACCCGACGACTTGGTTACCGAGACCTATATCTTCAAAGCCAAAGGTCCAAACTCCACCGAGGCATACAGTCATCCGATACAAGTCGGTTTCAGTGGCAACAATGTTTATATTTGCGGCCTGACAGACGAAGCTGAGAACATGTGGGCCAAGGGTGTTGTCAGCGATGACAAAGCAACCATCATGCTTCCTGCCAACCAGCACATAGGGAGCAACTCCTCCTGGTTCTTTGGCTATTCATACGACTATTTCCTCACGTCGGTTGATGATGACTACAACTACACCCAGCTCGAGCTGAACTACGATGCCCAGCAAGATTGCTATACTTCCAGTCAGCCCTTGGTTGTGATAAGTTCAGAAGGAAAGAACATCCTGTATATGGAGGAATACCATGAAGTGGTTATCGCCAAGTTGGAGGATATTGCAACAATGCCGACGGTGCCATCAATTGAGCAAGTGAACATTGAGGGCGCAGAATATCCTTCTGCCGTGTTCTCCATTCCGACGGTGGACGTGGACGGTCGAGACTTGCTGACCTCCAAGCTCTACTATGCCATCTGGTACGTCAAGAACGGCGAAGAGCAGCAGTATGTGGTTCGTGCAAGCGAATATGAATATGTAAAAGAGGACATGTTCGAGATTCCTTATGAATTCACGGATAACTATGACATCCACAAGGGAGGCTCGTTGTTCTACTTCAACCCGACCGACGAACCTGCCACCTGGACAAAGTTCGGCGTACAGAGCATCTATTATGGCGGCGGCGTGAGGAACGAGTCGCAAGTCGTCTGGAGCGATGGCGACATCACAGATGGCATAAAAGACCTGAAAGGCCGGAATGACCATAACGTCTCTAATAACATTATGTACAAGCAAGGCTCGACAATAGTCAACCTCGCGGGCCAGCAGATAGAGAACCGCAAACTGCCTCGTGGCATTTACATCGTGGGCGGCAAGAAGGTCATGGTGAAGTAAATAAAGGATTAAAAAGGGGAAAAGGGCGTGTCTGTTTGTTCAGGCACGCCCTTATTGTATCATGCAAACCACTAAACACTTTTCATGCTCAGCGAGATGCGTTCCCGCTGCAAGTCAACGCCTACGACGCGAACCATCACCTGCTGCTGCACTTTCACAACGGTGGTCGGGTCTTTTACGAAATGGTCGGCGAGTTGCGAGACGTGCACCAGTCCCTTGACATGTACTCCAATATCGACGAAGGCACCGAAGTTTGTGATATTTGTCACGATGCCTGGCAGGACCATTCCCTCGCGAAGGTCGCCTATTTCGTGTACCGTGGGGTCGAAGGCAAAGGCATGGAGCGGCCGGCGAGGGTCGAGACCTGGCTTGTCGAGCTCCGTCATAATGTCGCGAAGGGTAGGGAGCCCGACCTCGTCACTCACATACTTCTGAACATCTATCTTGTCTCTCAGGGACTTGTCGGCCATTAGTTCCGCTACGGAACACTTCTGGTCGCGAGCCATACGCTCTACCAACTCATGTCTCTCGGGGTGGACAGCGCTATTGTCGAGCGGCTCGTCTCCACCCTTTATGCGGAGGAAGCCTGCTGACTGCTCGAAGGCTTTGGCACCGAGCCGGGGCACTTTCATCAGCTCTTTCCTCGAGTGGAAAGGCCCATTCTCGCGTCGATAGCGAACGATGTTCTGCGCAAGCGACGGTCCGAGGCCGCTGACGTAGGTCAACAACCACTGGCTTGCGGTATTGAGGTTCACGCCAACTCGGTTCACGCAGCTGACGACTGTCTCCTCGAGGCTCTTGCGGAGAGCCGTCTGATTGACGTCTTTCTGGTACTGACCCACGCCGATGCTCGAGGGGTCTATCTTCACGAGTTCTGCCAGAGGGTCCATCAGGCGGCGTCCTATGCTGACGGCTCCGCGGACGGTCACGTCCTCGTTGGGAAACTCCTCGCGGGCTATCTCGCTGGCACTATAGATGCTGGCGCCGTCTTCGCTCACGCTATACACTTCCACGCCGTCGGGCAAGTCGAGGTGGCGCACGAAATCCTCCGTCTCACGCCCTGCCGTGCCGTTGCCAATGCTGATGGCCTGTACGCCGTACTTCTCGACGAGATTCTGCACGGTCAGCATTGCCTTGACGCGCTCGGCACGGGGAGGGTGGGGGAAGATGACGTCGTGGTGGAGCAGATTGCCTTCTGCATCGAGGCACACCACTTTGCAACCCGTGCGGAAGCCTGGGTCGATGGCCATCACGCATTTCTGTCCGAGGGGCGATGCCATCAGCAGTTGCTCCAGGTTGCGCACGAAGATGCGGATGGCTTCCTCGTCGGCTTTCTGCTTCGACGATGTGGCAAACTCGCCCGAGATGCTTGGCTCGAGCAATCGCTTGTATCCGTCCTCCACGGCTTCTCTTACTGCTTGGCTGCACTCGTTGCCTGCTCTGACGAACTGACGGGCGATGCGTTCCATGGCAGGCTCGTCGTCAACACATATTGAGACACGCAGGATGCCTTCCGCCTCTCCTCGCCTCATGGCCAATAGCCGATGGCTGGAGCAGCGTTTCAGGGGCTCCTGCCAGTCGAAGTAGTCGCGGAAATTCTGTCCATCCACGTCTTTTCCTTTGATTACTTTGCTGCGTATCATGGCATGGATGGAGAATGTGGTTCGCAAAGTCTGACGGGCTCGCTCGTCCTCGCTCACGCGTTCGGCGATGATGTCCTTTGCCCCCTGCAAAGCCTCCTCATCGCTTAGTTTGGCTCCTTCCTTATCATTCTTAATTTTTAATTTTTCATTTTTAATTAGAACACTTAGCGGCGTGTTCGGTTGCTTCAAGATGGCATCGGCAAGAGGCTCCAGTCCGGCTTCCCGCGCCACCTGTGCCCTGGTGCGACGCTTCTGCTTGTATGGCAGATAGATGTCCTCCAAAGTCGTGGCATCCCAGCAATCTTCAATCCTTGCTCGCAGTTCGGGAGTGAGTTTTCCCTGTCCGTCGATGGTCGTGAGGATGAACTCCTTTCGGTGTTCCAGCTCAGTGACATTGTCCAGTTCCGCCGCCACCTGAGCCACTTCCACATCGGTCATGCCGCCAGTCGCTTCTTTGCGGTAGCGGCTGATGAAGGGCACCGTGGCCCCGTCCTGCAGCAAATCCACCACTTGCTGCACATACTTTACGTTCTGTCCCGTGCGCTCGGCAATCAGGGCATAATTGACAATCGTCGAATCCTTCATCTTTCTATTTACTCTTTTATGAATTCCGCTTGCAAAGATATAACATTTTTCCTTATATCTTTCCACTTTTACCAACTTTTTCATCTTTTCCCTTTTTCCTCTTTTCACCTTTTCCCTTTCGCTTTTTCTCCTTTTCATCTTTGCATCTTTGCAAGGGATCTTCATTGCATGGTCATGTACTTGCAATTGCATGGTCATGTACTTGCAATTGCTTG
>CAMKTM010000099.1 GCA_946415695.1 uncultured Prevotellaceae bacterium
CGCTCTTATTGCCAACGAGGCACGCTCTTATTGCCAACGAAGCACGCTCTTATTGCCAACGAGGCACGCCTTTATTGAAATAAGGCTGTGCCTCGTCAGAAATCATCCCAATAATGATTTCGTCGTTCCGCCTGCGCCTGAGGCTTGCCGAAGAACTCACGTTAGTTATGTAATCCGTAGTTACGTAGTTCTTCGGCAAGCCTCAAGCCCAGGCGGAGAATCCGAATGTTTGGCAGCTTGCTTCTTGCAGAAAAAGTGTTGGCTTAACTACTTAACTACTGACTACTTAACTACAATGAAGTGGCTTTGCTGTCTGTTTATTGCACTTTCACCAATCGCTTCTTTCCGTTGACGATGTAGATGCCCGTTTTTGTGATACGGTCGAGACGCGTTCCGCTGAGGGTGTATATGTCGGTCTGACCATCTTCGGAGGCCAAGCCATTTATGCCTGTGGCATCGTCATAGACATAGACGAGTGTAGAGGCTTTTTTGTTAGAGCCGTCTGTGGCTTGTGCCGTGATGACGGCCGAGCCAGAGCTAATGGCTGTGACAACGCCGTCGTCGCGAACTGTTGCCACGCTCTCGTCGGAGGTCAGCCAGTTGAGTGTCTTGACGGTTGCCGTTTCGGGCAAAATGGTGACAAGGAGCATGGTGTCGCATCCCGCTACCATGTCGATTTCTTTAGGCTCGAGTAGAATGGATGTGACGTATGTCTTGGCCAAAGAGACGTCGTAGTTTTCATTTTCGGGCTTGCAGATCACGCCGTCGGCTGCTACGATGCGCTGGTTACTGATGTGGTAGGTGCCGCCCTCGAAGGTGTCCGCCCCAACGAGGTTGAAGGTGAGAGCGGTACCTGTTGATGCAGAGAAGTTCTGGTTGTCCGGGGCAAAGGCGATGAGCTTGTAGTATTGGCTGTTTCCCTGCTGCGGAAGGAGGTAAGCGAGGTGGGACGGCGAATTGACCTTCGTGCCGAAGGCTTCGCTGCCTTCCTGTATCGACAGTCCTTCGGAAAGGAAAATGTCTGCCTCGTAGGCAGTTGCCGGTCGGCTCGTGTTAATCCAAACGGTCACTTTGCGCGTGCCGCCAGCCTTGACGGATGCGTTGCTCGAATAGAGCGATGCGGTGAGCGATGAGTCGCCGAGAGGAACTTCGTTCAAGATGCGGCGCACGGTTACGACATCCGCCACGTCGATGTGGCTGTCGAGGTTGGCATCGGCATTCAGCTCTTGGAAGCCCGACGGAGCCTCGCCTGTCAGGTATGCCGCCAGCCAGAGAGCATCCTGCTCGTCCAGCACGCAGTTGTCGTTGACGTCGCCAGCCAAGTGCATCGTGTTGTAATAGACTCCGTCGTCGGACTTGAGGACGATGAGATGTGTGGCATCGAAAGTAGGGTAGAGGTCCTCGCCGAGGGTTTGATACCAGATGGGTTCCATGGTTTTGCCTCCGTTGAGCTGGTAGCAGAGCTTTCCGCCCTCTACGTCGCTGGTGCTCACGCGGTTGACCTGCGTCGTGGCAATGCTGTAGCAGTTCACGGCGCTTGCTCCGCCGCGGTAGAAGTCGTTGCGGTAGTTGTAGCCTTCTACGGTTCCGATGTTGAAGCAGTTCTCCAAGGTGGCGTTCGTGCCGAGCCATCCACTAATGGCAGCGCACTCGCTGGTGCCGGAGATGTTGCCGGTGTTGTAGCAGTTGGTGATGCTGAAGGTACAGGTCGAACCTTTGTTGAAGCCGATGATGCCTGCCGCATTGGTGCCAGTGGCCGTGACGTCCGCTTCGTTGCCGACACACGAGAATTTGACATTTCCGGCTCCATTCGACCCACCGGCAAGCCCGACGTAGTTCCTGCCGCTGATGGAGCAGGAGCTGTCAAAGATAAGATTGCTGATGTTTGCTCCTCCGCCCACCGTGCCAAAGAGGCCTGTATAGTCTCCTCCTGAAATATGCAGGTTAAGGATGCGATGCCCTTGGCCGTCGAAGATGCCACGGAAGGATTTCGCACCTTGTCCTATCGGCTGGAACTGGTCGTTGTAGCCTTCCATGTCGATGTCTGCCTCGAGGATGCCCTGACAGTACTGGGCTCCTCCGGAAACGGCAATAGCAAACTCGATGAGCTGCTCGGGCGTGGAGATGTGGTAGGTGGAGTCTGTGTACATAGTTCCGGGGCTATAGCCCAGATAGTTGTCAATCCAGTTCAGTCGGGTAGGGATGTAGTTTCGAAGGACATCCACCTCAGCCTCGAACGAGCCCAGAGCCGAAACGTTCTGATGTACCATGCTGTTGAGGATGGGCCAGCGGATGAAGTTGAGATTAGCGGACGCTTCCATCTCGCGAGCCATGCTGTCAACATAAGCCAAGAGTGTCTTTTCGTCGAGCAAGCCTTCCTTGCGGTTGTCCCTCCAGAGCTGATTGAGCATCTTGTCGGCACCGTCGTCGCTAAGCAGACGATTGACGAACGATCTCATGTTGCCCGCACAGCTTCCTCCGCGAAACGCCCAGTCGCTACGTCCGTTGACGGGATAGATTCGCTGGTCATTGTCGAAAGCGAGGTCGAAGTCCCAGCAGGGAGAAACGTGGAATTGGTTCTCTTCGCGCTCCTTATACATATAGACGCTCCAATAAGTGTCCATATTGCCGGAGAACTCCCCTATAATGAAGTGCTTAAGGAAAGATTCGATGTCGAGGTATTTGCGGAAACCATTCACGGGGTCGGAATAGTTGCTGGCAAAGACGGACGATTCCATGAGGTTGAAATAGCCCTGGATGTAGTTGTGCTGCTGGGTGGTGATGTCATCGTCACCTGGATGCTTGATGGTGACAGGGTTGCCGCGGTTGCTGGTGAACCAGCTCGACTCCTGATTGGCGTACGCATCAATCTCTATAAGATAGCCTCCCGTAACCTCGGGCTCCTCGTTGTCCCATGTCTCCATTTCCGTAACAGGCACGCGATTCTTGTCCACCGACACCTGGTCGCAGAGCTGGTAGCAGCCTTTGTACTCGCCGTTCATAATGACATCGACGGGCTGGCACCACGCCGTATAGGGGGCTTTGAGGCGCTTGCTCACCTCGAAGGCAAGACAGTTGCGCATGAGGGTTTTGTCGCCATAATTGTTGATGAGCGTCCACTTCTTGGCTTTCGAAGGGCTTTCCATAGCCGAGCCTCTGAGCATGTGATGGCTTTTTCCGTCGGCAAACTTGATGCGCCACGGCTTCTTCGGGAACCCCCATGAAGCATTGCCTCGGCCACGAGCCGTGATGGGATATTCCTGAATGCGCGTGCCGCCATCGTAAGTAATCGTGATGAACGAGGGCATTTCGGTCACTTTGTCCTTCGGGTCATACCCCGCTTCAGTATGGATGCTGACAGTAGGCAGGTTTGTCACCTGATACCAGATGGAGTCCTTGCCTTCGCCTTCGTAGCCGTAGAACTCAAGTTCCGCAATGTTGCACCTTGCATCGTTCGGGCCAACATAACGTACATAGCGGAAGCCTCGAGTGACAGGCACGTCGGCATAATCCATCACTCTGGCCGTACCCGTTCCCGGAATAAGGTAAAGTGGCACAGCATCAAGGAAGTCGGGACTGTTGCTCCCTTCAAAGACGCCTAACTGGACGCGCCCCGTTTGGCTTGTCCGCGGGCTCCAGCCCACCTTGGTTATGACGTGAGCTGTGCCTAAATCAAGACCCACCCAAGTGCGAGCGCGGTCATACGAAGCATAAAAAGTAGAGAAATCCTCATCGAAAGCACATGCCGGCGTGTTGACCGTTGCGCTCGAACGGCCAGTGTCATAGTCGATGTTGGGCGAACCGATTGGCTCACCGACAAGTTTCTCAGAGACAGGAACGTCTTGACTATAGCCACATAAAAAAGTGGCAGAAAGGAGGAAAATTGTAATCAGAAACCTTTTCATATAGAAATATATTTCAAACTGCAAAGTTAGATTTATTTGCGGAATAATGCAAGTGCATGACGAACTAAATATATAAATAATGTGTTAAAGTATTATTTTTTGACTTGAAGTTGACAAGAAGAACAAAGAAATGATTAACTTTGCAACCGATAATCCGTAAAAACAGAATGAGAACTATCCTTTTCATCATCTTTTTCAGTCTATTCCCTTTTCAGTCCTCCTTTGCTCAAGGCGACATGACGCACGAGGTGGAAGCCAATCCCGAGCGCTGGCCTGCCCCTCAGCCCGATGCAAGCTGGATGCTGGAGTATCTGCCGCACAACAACGCCAACCACAACGTCTATGTCTATAAGGACAAGCTCTACGACGGTCTCTTTACCCGTACGCTTGGCTGGAACGGTGGAGACGGCGTTCAGACAACGGCTCTGCCCGATGGTAATGTCTTCTGGAGCTTCAACGACAGTTTCTATGGTCGAGCCACGGGCGCTTCTTCTCGCATCCGCCAGTCCTGCAACTTTCCCCGCAACAGCATTATGGTTCAGACACCTGGCGACGACGGCCTGCCCGGCACAAAGAGCTCCAACCAAAAATGGCTTGCAGACTGGGTGCAGCGTTCCAACTCGTCGGGCAACGGCTATTATCATTGCCGTACCCACTTGCGACATCCGAAGGGAGAAAAGACGGAAACCCAGATAAAGAACGGCGAAATAGACCAAATCTATCTTTATTGGGCGGGTGATGGTACGGTTGTCGATGGGCAACTGCAAGTCCTTTGGGCTGGGGTATATAACGGTTCGGAGAACTTGATGCAGAGCGACAACCGAGCTTTGGCCATCTATTCCCTTGAAGGGACGCCTGGCGACAGAAACTACCTCAAGCTCCTGAGCGTTGACCATAATTTCTTTGAGAAAGACCCTATCGGCTACGGGCAGACGCTTTGGGAGGACGAGGACGGACACACCTACCTTTATGCCTGCAATCAGTTCAAGAAGAATGCTGGCGATGTACTGAACACCTCTTCGCCCGTCGTGGCACGTTCCCAGACGCACGACCTTCGCTCGCCTTGGGAATACTATGTCGCCGATGCCAGCGGCACCTTCCATTGGCAGAGTACCTATCCGACGCCCGAGGAAGTGAACCGCTCCGCCATCAGTTCCCGAAGCGTCTCGACGGCTTGGGTCTTCAAGGACGACGATTGGTACTACATGACGGCGCAGGGTTATGTGTTCTCTAAGCAGATGTATATCATGCGAAGCCGCCATCCGTGGGGTCCTTTCGAGGAGTGCCATCAATTGTGGACCATGCCGTGGGTGCTCGACAAGCTTGGTACGCGCACCTATCAGAATTTCTATATGCCGCACCTGCATCAGTCCCTCTCGCGTGAAGGCGAACTGGTGTTCTCCACGAACACCGATTGCAAAGAGTGGAACGACAACTTCAATTCGAAAGGCTCAGCCGACTTCTACCGGCCATACTTCTTCCGTGTCTATAATTGGAAAGCGATATTCGATGAATAGAAAATAAGAAAATATGAAAATTAGAAAATTTGAAATAAAGGAGGTCTCTCATTATCTTATTATCTTAATTTCTACATTTCTGACAGCCTCCTGCTACAAGCTCATCTCCACGTTTGCGCCTGAGGAGGTAGAGCCTGGGCAGACTTTCGAGGTAAGCTTCACCGTAATCGATGATGGCTCTGACACACAGAACTTTGTGACCGATTGGAGTTATGCAGGCGTCCGCGTCCCAAAGGGATGGACGGTGACAGTGCCGCAGGGCGCACATCGGCAGTTTGCCGAGGATTGGGTTTACTATCAGGACGGCTCAAAGGTCAACGGTTCGCACGACATGGAACCTTGCGAAAAGCTTACGCGGTTCTACAATTCTGCCTGCCCCAAGTCGGGCTATACATGGTCGGGCTTCAAGAGCGTGCAGAAGATTCCCAAGAACATCTCGGCTTGCTGGCGTAATGGTTGCGACAGTATTCGCGTCACCTTCCTCGTCTGTGTGCCCGAGGATGTCAAGCCCGGACGTTATCAAATAGACTTCATGGGAGGCGACGAGGAGGACGATGCCGGCATCGACAAGTACAATAGTTACACCGATGCCAAGGAGTCGCGCCTCTTCCACGTTGGCACAGCAGCAGGCTCTTACGTTGAAAACCGCAACGCTGCCCTTGCCCGCACCGTCATCGTCACCGATGCCACAAAAGTGCGAACCGTTGTCAGTTCCACCGAGGGAGAGCCAACAGTTTACAACCTTCAAGGACAAAGAATAAAGAGCCTCTCCTCGGGGAGGTCCGTTGGGAGGCAAATCATCATTAAGGACGGCAAAAAGATGATAGAAGATGATAGAAGAAGATAAATGAAGATAAATGAAGATAAATGAAGATATAAGAAGATAGAGGCTTTAGGCGAAACAAGTATTGCCTTTACTACTTAACTACATAACTACTTAACTACAAAAGATGTGAACTCCCGATAGTTCAATGAATAATTATATTGTAATAGTTAAATTACTAAATTGTACATCAATTGTACATTGTCAAATTGTCAAATTGTAAATCTCATATATGAAGCAACTTCTCGTCCTTCTCCTGAGCCTGCCAGCTTTTTCGCAGAGCATGGTTGTCAACACCTACGATGCTGGCCTGGCGGTTTATCCCACAAGTCAAATCTCTTCCGTCACCTTCAGCGAGGATACGGCAGACCCCGTCGTGCCATCCCCTAAGACAAAGATGCGGCGCGGCATCGTATTCCTCGGGCACAGCATCTGGCGCAACGACAACTACCTCGTCACCTACAAAAGTTCAGGCTCGTTCGTGACGCCCTTCACTGGCGTCTTTCGTGCTCGCGGCTACCAGACGCTCTTGCAGGAAGTGTTCGACTTCCCCTTCGTCCATTCCCTCGGTCCAGATGGCGGCTACAGCGGCTACTCCCTTGGCGGCACGAGCGCCACGGACAGCAAGAGCATTGCCGTCGTGGCCCAGCAACCCGACAATGGCTGGCCCAGCGTACAGAACGCCATTTGGACAATAGACTTCGTCACCAACGACTTCAAGCGCGACATTCCCCTCGGCACCTTTGCCGACTTCAAGACGGCCACAGGCCCTGCCACCTTCTATGGAGCTGTCCGTCAGCTCTACGACAAAATAAAGGAGCTTTCGGGTTCCGATGTCATCATCGTCTTTGCCAATGCCCTGAAACGCAACAATTCCGGATACACCAGCACGAGCCGGAACGCGGCTGGCTGCACGCTGGCTGACTACGAACTGGCACTGCTCACCTGCGCCGCCTCGGCCACTGGTTGGTACTTCGTTGACCAGAACCGCCTTTCAGGCATCACCGACGAGAACCTCCCTGCCGTCACTGCCGACGGCCTCCACCTCAACAACCTCGGCTATACTATGGCCGTTCAGCCATGGATAAACGTCCTCCGCACCTTGGCCGACAAATAACTTCTCCTTTTCCGCTTTATCACCCCTAATGGTGCCTTCATTGCATGGTCATGTACTTGCAATTGCATGGTCATGTACTTGCAATTGCTTTTACATGTACAAGCAAAGAACATGCCCTGCGAAGTCTGAAACCGAACCTCGCAGAAGAGTTAAGAGTTAAGAACTAAGAGTGAAGAATTAGAGTTACTTTTTGCCCGCATGGTTACTTTTATTCTTCACTCTTCACTCTTAGTTCTTCACTCTTCACTTCCTCGTCCCCCCAAAAAGCGACAGGAACTCCACTTTTTTGTCCTTTTATTGCATACAAAACGGAATGGCGGGCCGGTTTATTTGCTTGTTTTGATATTTATTTGTATTTTTGCACGCGAAAACTATAGAGACAGGTCAGAGACCGATGTCGTCTTGATTCTTTTATACATATAAATATGTTATAATGCTATGAGCGATAAACTGTTTATTTTTGACACGACGCTGCGCGACGGCGAGCAGGTGCCCGGATGCCAGCTCAACACGGTAGAGAAGATTCAGGTTGCCAAGCAGCTCGAAGCGCTCGGCGTGGATGTCATCGAAGCCGGCTTTCCCATCAGCAGCCCTGGCGACTTCAATAGTGTGATAGAAATCAGTAAGGCTGTGACGTGGCCTACTATCTGTGCGCTGACGCGAGCCGTGGAGAAGGACATCGACTGCGCTGCCGAGGCTCTGCAATATGCCAAGCACAAACGCATCCATACTGGCATCGGCACAAGCGAGAGCCACATCCGCTACAAGTTCAACTCTACGCCAGAGGAAATCATCGAGCGTGCCGTCCGTGCCGTGAAGTATGCCAAGCGCTACGTCGAGGACGTGGAGTTCTATGCCGAAGATGCCGGTCGCACGGACAACGAGTACTTGGCCCGCGTCATCGATGCCGTTACGAAGGCTGGTGCTACGGTCTGCAACATCCCCGACACGACCGGTTTCCGCACGCCCTACGAGTACGGCGAGAAGATAAAGTACCTCTACGAACACGTTGATGCCTTTGCTGCAGGTAAGAGTATCCTCTCCACTCATTGTCACAACGACCTCGGCATGGCAACGGCCAACACCGTGGCTGGCGTCTTGAACGGCGCTCGTCAGGCAGAGGTGACGATTAATGGCATCGGCGAACGTGCCGGTAATACCTCGCTCGAAGAGATAGCGATGATATTCAAGACGCATCCCGACCTCGGCATCGACACCAACATCAACACGACGAAGATCTACCCGTCGAGCCGCATGGTCAGCTCGCTGATGA
>CAMKTM010000100.1 GCA_946415695.1 uncultured Prevotellaceae bacterium
TCCCAGAAGCGTGCTTCGGCCAGCTGAACCTCTTTCTCCTCACCGTCGTTGTCGATGAACAGGATGAGCTTCCTTGAGTCGCGCATTGCCCATGCGTTCACGTCCTGACTGGCGCTCTTACCAACCTGAACGCCGTCCACATAGAGTGTGCAGTAGCTGTTGTCGATGACGGTGACGATACGGTACCATGTGTTGGGATTGATGGTGCCCTTGTAGCCAAGACCGGCTGAGTTAAGACCGACTGCTCCGTCCTTGACAAAGATGCTGCCGTCCTTACCATTGTTGACGTCATTCTGGAAGAGAGAGATGTAGCCGCTGACGTCAGCGAACTTAACGTCTTGCATGAGTGTGTAAGCACTTGGGGTTGTCGTAAGGTTCGTGTTCAGCTCAATGCCTGCTCCAACGGGAACCGTTGCAACGCCGCCGTCGAATGTAACACCATTGCCCCATTCAGCAATAGTAGCTGTACCGGTACCTGCATAAGGATCTGTTGCATCTTCGAATGTCCATGTGCCGAGAGCTACGGGGAATTTCGGTGCATCTCCACTGATAGAGCCAAGGTCTGCAACCTGTTCTGCATTCAGAGCCACATCCCAGAAACGCAGCTCGGATGTCTTGATGGCTTTCTCCTCGCCGTCTTCGTCGGCAAAGAAGAGTGCGCCCGTCGTCAGAACCCAATGCTTAAGGTAGGCGCCATTGGTATTTTCGAAGTTCTGGTTGTATGTGGTGAGCCGCTCGCCGTTCACATAGATAGAAGCTTCCGAAGGACTTACGGTGAAGACGATGCGATACCACTTGTTGTTTTCGATGCTGCCATGGTAGCCGATGCCTCCGCCAAGACCAACTTGGTTCTTATTGATGAAGAGGCTGCCGTCCTTACCATTGGTCAGGCTGTTCTGCAGGAGAGGAACGTAGGTCGAACCGTCTTCTACGCAAACGTCATACATAATAGAATATGTGCCCATGCTTGTTGCACCATTGTTGGCAGCCATCAAGAGACTTGAGCCAACGGGAACTTCCACAGCACCGTTGCTTGCATCGGGACCATCCACGGTGGTAATGCCGGCTGTGGCGACGTCAGTTACTGTAACGTTGTCCTTTTCATGGGTTGTTGCCTGCAGGGTAGCAATGCCGGTACCTGCAAGGAGGTCAGCAGGATCGTCGAATGTCCAGCGACCGATTGCTTCAGGCACAGGAAGAGTTCCTCCGTACTCAACGGGGAAGGGCAGATAAGTTGTAGCATAGCCTTCAGCGCCGATAGCGAGTTCGATGCTGGTAGCATCCTCTACTATCCACTGAGATGCAACTGCGGCAGATCCCCAACCTACGATAGAACCACCGCCTGCGCAGTGCAGGCAGGACATGTTGCTGCTGGGATCAGCCTGGAATACAGCAGAACCGGCAGCAGGAATGACAACAGTGTAATTGCCAGCCGTTTCGTTTGCAGTAACTTGTGCGCTCTGTGATACGGTAGCAGGAGCAAACTTGCCCATCAAGCCGATGGTATAAGTGTTGTCGCCATTCTTTGTCAGCTTCACAATCTGCTTAGCGGCGACAGCGGTTGCGTAGTTACCATACATATTGGCATCGCTGGGATCAATGCCCATGTAGGTACCATAGTTCTTGTTCTTCAGGGTGTAGTAACCAGTTTCGGGAAGAACGAAGTTATTGAGGTCGGCCATATCGACTGCAGCCAACTTCTCCTTCAAGCTCTTATAGGTTTCGAAGGGGCAGTCTGTCGTATAAGCGGGATCCCAACCGATTGCAGCCTTGGCAGCATCAGTGAAAGTGAAGTAACCTGTTCCTTCCATTGCTGGAGCAATCTCATCGGCAACGAAGCTTGCGAAGTTGCTGGGAACATCAAATACTGTGAAGGCAGAACCTGCATCGCCAAGGTTGTTGGCGCTGTCCCAGAACTTAACGCTGCCGCCTGCACCGCCATACTGGTTGATGTAGAGAGTTGTGCCGGGAACATTCAAGACGAATGAACCTGCAGGTACAGAGGTGTTGGTAGAAGCAACGACGTTCCATGTATGATGGCCTTCGCCGTCATTCATGATGGTAGGAATACCGGCGTTGGTCTGCTGTGCGTCTGTCCAGCCGAAGCTCTTGCCGTCGCCTTCAGCCTTGTTGATAATCTTGAAGCCGTCGTAGCCGTTGCCAAGGAAAGCCCATTGATAGGAATCCTCAACGAGGCCCATGGTGTTGGCGTTCTGTGTCTTGTATGCACCGTCGCCGTCCTTAATGGCGCTCGTCACATACCAAGTGCTGCGCATTGCCATGTCGTACCAGTGTGCAGTAGCGAAGTCGGCAGAAATCTCGAAGGGACCAGTCCATGTTGCGGTGAACTCAACGGTTGTTGCCAGTTCGCTGATAGTAACATCCACTTCGTTATAGGTGTAGAGTGGACGCTTGAACTCATCAAGCAGGGTGGTGATGTGAGCACCAGCCTTTGTCGGTTGCGGGGCGGAAGTGAAGATAACATTGCCATAGGTGTCCTTCACAACATATGTCACAGTGTAGGCAGGATGGAAATAAGCATCCAGTTCTGCCAGTGCATTCGTCGGGTCGAAGTCATCAACTGCTACCATGTAGTACAGGTTGCCCGGGTCGGGAGTGCTGTAATCGTTGATAACATATCCCAAAGGCAGGTTGCCGTTCGTGTTGAGATATTTATCTGTTGCATTGAAGTGCCACAGGAAGTAGGGTGCTGTCTGGAGCGTCATCACCATGGCGTCTTCTGTGCTGAAGCCAGCGGCAGTCAGGTCGAGTGCCACGCTGGCATCGTTCTTGACGAACTTGTTCTCGTCGATGCTGAAGATGTAGTAGTTGTCTTCGTATTTGAGAAGAGCGAACTTGCCGTAAGGCTGTGCATTGGCTGTTGCATCGTTTAGGGCTGTTGAACACATGCTGCCGTTGTAGGCAATCATAGCACCACGGTCGCAGCCGATGTTGTAGGCCTTGTAGTTGCTCAGGTCTGACAGAGCCTTTACGAGACCAGCCTTCTCTGTGCGGACGATCTTGAGGGTGCAATCGGTGTCACCGATGGTGCCGCTAACAGTGTAGTCATAGTAGAACTTCTCGTGGAAGAAGCCGTTGAATATGGAACCTGTTCCAGGCAGAGGAGAGATGACTGCACTGTTAGCTTCTTGCTTTACGGTAGTTGTGCTAACCTCTGTGCTGCCATCGGCTTCAACGAGCTTGTAAGTAACGTTGACCACTGTCAGAGGGCCTTCAAACTCCCAAATGTAAGCTTCGTCCTTGTTGTAAGTGTAGCAGGGAGTAACGACACTACCGTTCATATAATATGTCCAGTGTGTACGGGCTGCATCGTTCCAGCTGCTGGTGCCATCGGCGCAGTTGCAAGAACGGATGGCATACTTGCCGTCGCCGTTCAGGTAAAGGATTTGCCTTTCCCAATCAACACGGTCATTTGTAGAGTGATTAAAGTTGCCGGGCTTCAGATTGGCATAATTGCCGCTCAAAGGAGGATTGGTGAATCGTTCTGTTCCGCTGTCAATACGGAAGCCCGTACCGAAGTAACCTCCAGAGGTCTTGGTGATGGTGAAGTAACCAGCCTGGTTTTTGTCGGTTGTAAAAGTACCGGTTGTGGTTACGTAGTAGTTAGCTTCACCTACTGAAGTCTTGATGCGATAGGTCGCACCGTCAGTAATGGCGTCTTTCGCAGCAACATAATCAGCGTCGCTTGTATTCTGCGCCATTGCGCCTGTCCATGCCATCAATGATAGCACGGAGGCCAAGAGAAGTTTTACTTTTCTCATGCTGTCTTTTTTTTTAGATTAATAAAGTTGATAATAAATAATTTTAATTGTTTTGTCTCTACTTTTTCTCGGCAAATTTAGACATTATTTATTATATAGCAATTAAAAACTATTTTTTTTTTGATTATTTGCTGAAAAAAGATGTATCTTTGCACCAAGAAAACTAAAAACTAACATGAAAAGTCGTTTGTTTATTCTTTTAATTTGTATTTTTGCACGGTTATCTTGTCTGCCAATTGTGGCTTTTGCCGATGCACCTATTGAGGACGGTATCTATTATATCACTTGTTCCAAGGAGGACGGTTATCTCGGCTTGGGTGCATATCATAATGCAGATCCTTATATATATTATGTGACAGACGGACAGGAAAAGACGACCGATGCCTATTGGGAAATTATTAGTACGCCAAAGGGCTACACCTTCCGCAACGCAGATTCCGGCGAGTTGCTCGTCTTCACTCTTGACCGCGTTGACCAATTCTATAAGTATATGACTTTGGCCAACGAGCCTTTGGGCGATGATTCTGAATACTGGAACATCATCTCCGGCAGCGACGGCGCATACAGCATACAGAGCGCCATTGCCACCGAATACTATTGGAACCTTCGTGCCGGTTCGTATATGATGGGAACCTACAAGGGCAGTAGCGGCAATAGCCCTAACGAGCGCTATGTCTTCTATAAGACAGAAGATGTTCCCGGCCCGCAGCCCGATGAGAGACACGAGTTCGTTGACCTCGAATTGCCCAGCGGCACGCTTTGGGCCACCTGCAATGTCGGAGCGAAAAGTCCCGAGGAGTACGGCGACTACTTCGCTTGGGGCGAGACGCACAAGAAGGACAAATACGTTGATGGCAATTACGAGTTCTTCGACAATGGTCAAGTGACGAAGTACAATGCGACCGACGGCATGACAGAACTTTTGGCTGTTGACGATGCCTCGACTGTCGCTTTTGGCGCAGAATGGAAAACGCCGAGCAAGGAGCAATGGGACGAATTGCTCAACGCAAGCAATACGACCATTGAGTGGACGGAAATGAATGGCGTGAATGGCAAAAAGATAACGAGCATCCGCAATGGCAATAGTGTCTTTCTGCCTGCTGCTGGTGTTTATACGTCCTTACTTTCCGAGACGGGTCAAGAAGGCACTTACTGGTCGCGTTCGCTCAACGCAGAGCAAGACTGGGAGGCTTGTTATCTGAGCTTCGACCACACGAGTTTTATTGGCACATATTATGTCTATCGCAACTACGGCATGACCATCCGCCCCGTCCACAATGCGGAAACCATATCTCCAACCGACCAATATACGGTCTTCACCTTCCCCAATGCTCTGCATGTCTATCTTTCCGATGGCAGGATTGAGGCTTACCCGCTGAAGTATGTGACGGACTATACGGAGAACGAGGGCTTGCTGACCATTGAGACCAACATCGGGCAGACTTTCACTTACGACCTCTCCGAAGTGGACTCCGTGAAAGGGCAGAAGCCGGAATTCCCGACATTCGACACTTTCAAGTTCAGCAAGAAGAACAACGACCAAGTGTTCGGAACTGTTACGGGCGAGATGGAGGGCGACACCGTCTTTGTGTCGATTGCTGCCATCGGCAAGCGCCTGACCCCATCTTTTACCTTTGCCGACGAGACGACAGAAGTCTATGTGAACAACAAGCTTCAAGCCGAGACAGGCGACCGCTTGCGCTTCGACAAGGACATCTACTATGTGGTCTCGCCCAAAGGTTGCAGAATGCTTTTGCCCGGTGAGGACAACAAATTCTTCATGCGCCCCTATGGCCGAGTGGTTCGTGTCCATGTCGATTGGCTGACAGACAGGGCTGAGGTGCCGACCATCTACATCAACACTGCCGACGGACAGCCCATCACGAGCAAGGACTACTTCAAGGACGCCACCATCACCATCGACGGCCACGGCATCTTCCCATCTATGGAAGAGACTGCCATGCAAATCAAAGGCAGAGGAAACAGCAGTTGGGGTTGGCCGAAGAAGCCATACCGCCTGAAGTTCGCCGAGAAGGTGAAGCCGCTTGGCATGACGAAGGGCAAGTCCTGGGTGCTCCTTTCTAACTATCAGTCAGGCTCCCTCATGTCGAACGCCATCGGCATGAAGGCTGCAAACCTTATGAAAGCCAGCGCTGCAAACCATATTGTGCCAGTTGACCTTTACCTCAACGGAGAGTATCGCGGCAGCTACAACTTTACCGAGAAGGTTGGCTTCGCAAACAATAGCGTTGACCTTCCCGACGAGACAACTGCGGCAATGCTCGAACTCGACTCCTACTTCGACGAGCCAGAAGGGCAGAAGTTCCGCTCATCGCCTTACGGCCTGCCCATCAACATCAAGGAACCCGACTTCAGCGAGGGCACGACGTCGCTGACATTAGAAACCATCCAGACAAGTTTCAACAGCTTCCTCGCCGCCCTCTATCGCGGAAAGGACATCTCGCGCTACGTCGATATTGAACAGCTGGCACGCTTTATGATGGTGAACGAACTGACGCTCAACTACGAGTTCTACCACCCGAAGAGCACCTTCTGCTATCGTGAGAACTTCCTGGAGGACACCTGCAAGTACGTGTTCGGCCCCGTCTGGGACCTCGACTGGTGCTTCGGCTACGAAAAGAACAGAAACTACTTCATCAGGGAGGCCGAAAGCAACTATTGGAAAGATATGCCTTCCTCTATGAATGCGATTACGTTCATTCAGGACCTTCGCTTCAAGTACGAACCGCTCGACAGCGTCTATCGCGCACTTTGGGAAGAATTCATGCAGAACGACCTGCAAGAACTCCTTGAGTATGCCCAGGACTACTATGACTTTGCCAAGAACTCCTTCAGCGCCAACACTGGCAAGTGGGGCGACAACACGAACTATGCCCAGCAAGCACAGACGGCAGCCAACTGGCTGAACGTACGCTCGCAGAAAATCTACGACGACATCGTGGCCGGCGTGCGTCCCGACATATCAGAACCCGCAGAACCCATCGAGTTTGCCAACAACAAACTCTACACCATCACCTGCAAACGTGGCGACCTCATTCTCTCGTACGACTACAAAGGCCTGGAGGCAGGGCAGAGCGCATGGTGGACTGTCTTTGACTACGAGAAGCAGTTCGCCATTATCAACATCGAAGGCAACAACTATCTCTACAATCCTTACTTGAAGAAATACCTGCGTACCGGCACGGCGCAGAACGGCGAATGGGTAGAAGCACTCGGCTCGCCCATCTACTTCGACACCACAAAGCCCAACGGAGAATACCTCTACATGATGAGTACCCTCACGGAAAAAGGGAACATACAGTGGTTCAACAACAACGGCAGCACAATCGTCATCAACAACTATAACACCCCCGACGAGGGCGACCGCTGGAAGATAACCGAAGTGGGCGAGTTCGACCCAACGTCGGCTATTCTCCTGGCACAGGCCGACATGTATGCCGTCACCAACCGATACATTTGGAACGGCGAAGTGATAGGCTCCGAAACACGCAAAATGCCTAAGGGCGCCGAACCTCCCGCACCTTCCGAAAGGTGGGACAACGCCTTTGTCAGACTCATCGAACCAGACAATCTGCCATATCAGATTGATGGCGATACAAACATTGATTACGAAGTGGAATGGTATGGTCCCTTCGACTTCACGACATCAACAGAAGATGCCCATTGGTATACCATGACCATCCGCTCCGACTACATGGTGGGCAAGTCAAGTTCAGAGCCATACATCCCAGAATTCGTACAGGATTTCGACGACACAACGCTGCTGAACTTCCTGTGGGCATTCGGCGGAAACCCATACAATGTGATACTATATAATGGCACGACTATGTTTGCCGAAACTCTGACACTTGTGGGAAATAACGCAGTCATGCGCCAAGGCACCTACGAATGGGAACTGCTCCCCTTCAGCGACGGTTTCATACTGCGTGTCCCTGGTTCGGAATACATTTGCCTCAACCAGATTGGAGGCGAAGGAGGTCCGCTCCAGTCTTGGAACGATGGCCGAAGCCTTACCGACAATGGCTCCACCTTCCGCGTGACTCCGGCACCCGACCCAGACGGAATCAGCCTTGTCGAAGCCCTTACCGGTGCAGAGAATGCCGTGTATGACCTCTCAGGCCGTCAAATCGCAAACGACAAATGGCAAAACGGCAAACTGCCTAAAGGTATCTATATCGTCAATGGAAAGAAAGTCCTCATAAGGTAATTCCTGTTTCGCAGGCAGAATAATACGCGAATCGTCAACAAGACAACTTCAGCACGTCGGCAATAAGGCTTAACCCTTATTCCAATAAGAGCGTGCCTTTATCCAAATAAGAGCGTGCCTTTATTACAAGAAGAGCACGCTCTTATTTTTATAAGGCCTAAAGACATCATCTTATCTGGTGGGCAATACCACCCTTCAATCCGTTCGCAACAACTCGTCACGAAAAAGAACAGTTGTCGCAGAGTTTGGCGGCTTCAGATGCTCATCGTGCCTTTGCATTTATGAGTATGCAGAATCGCAGAACAGTTGGAACTCGCTGTAACTATGTTAAATAAACGTAAAAATCCGTCTTACTTTATATATAAATAAAGTGATCGCTTGCGAAGCTCGGAGAAATGTTGTATCTTTGCGCCGCGATTTTTGGAATCGCATCGCGATTATTAATTCTTTATTATTAACTATTTAATTAATCTGTATGGCAGATTTGAAAAATGTTGCTCCCTTGGCAGACTTCGATTGGGAAGCATACGAAAAGGGCGACAGCAACGCAACAGTGAGCCGCGAGGCTCAGACAGAGGCCTACGAAGGTTCTCTGAACAAGGTAAGTG
>CAMKTM010000101.1 GCA_946415695.1 uncultured Prevotellaceae bacterium
GCAAAGCGCATTACTCCCTATTTAACGTGAATTCGACGAAAATGGAAACTTACAGTCTATCATGTGTTAAACAAACACAAAGTCACAAAGACACTAAGTAACTTCCCCTGGTGTAAAGACACAAAGGTTCTGGCCGGGGAATCTTTGTGTCTTCAGTTCAGCGGCGTAGCTCTTCGTGCCTTCGTGTCTTTGTGTTTGATTGTCCTTTGGTTTTCATCGCTCCGCCTGCGCCTGAGGCTTGCCGAAGAACTCACTTTATTTAACTTCATCTTATAACTCCCGAAACTTAAATCATCTTGTTTCAAAGTCATCGCACGTCATCACAAAAAACACGGCACGCCTTGTTGGTCAACGCGGCACGCCTTTATTGTCAACAAGGCACGCCTTTATTGTCAACAGGGCACGCCTCGTTGGTCAACGCGGCACGCCTTTATTGTCAACGCGGCACGCCTCGTTGGTCAACACGGCACGCCTTTATTGTCAACGCGGCACGCCTTTATTGAAATAACCTTACAGGACAGCAATGAAATTAGTTGATGCTACTGAATGGCCGGCAACAATACATTTTCAAGCATTTTGCTTCCTTTCGCTCAAAACGAAGAAAAATGTAGATCGTCATTTTCTGCCTTAATAAGCAAGGTATCAAACGATTAAATAAAAAAATGGCCTCGGAGAATCGTTTCTTTTCGTCCGCCCTACCCTATGGCCGTAAAGAAACGATTCTCGCGAGGTCAAAAATGTAATTCAACAGGAAAAAAGTGTTCCAATCATTCGCACCTCCTCTCGTTTTGACTTTCTAACAGAGGTGCTATGGACTGCGTGTCAGAAGAACTTCACCTCTTCGCCCACCACTTCGCTCAGCAGCAAATTGGCCAGGCGACTGGTGCCGAGGCGGAGCCACTGGTTGGTGAGCCACTTCTCGCCAAGGACTTCCTTCACGATGGTGTAATAGACGAGGGCATCATGAACGGTGTTCAGTCCGCCGGCCGGCTTGAAGCCAATCTGAATGCCGGTCATGTCGTAATACTCCTTGATGGCTTGGCACATGACGTAAGCCGCTTCGGGAGTGGCGGCCGGCTTCTCCTTGCCGGTGCTCGTCTTGATGTAGTCGGCACCGGCATACATGGCGAGGAGGCTGGCTTTCTTGATGTCGGAAGCGCTTGGCAGCAGGCCTGTCTCGAGTATAACCTTCATCTTACGCTCACCGCAAATAGCCTTCAGTTCGCTGATTTCATCGATTACTGTGTCGTAATCTCCGCTCAGGAACTTGCCGACGCTCATCACGATGTCTATCTCCGTTGCACCGTCTTTCAAAGCCAACGCCGTCTCCACCGTCTTTATCTCTATCAAAGCCTGCGACGAAGGGAAGCTGCCGCTCACGCATGCCACCTCAACACCTTCTACCTCAAGGCTTTGACTCACAATCTTGGCGTAGCAGGGATAGACGCATATCGTGGCTACGTGCGGCAATTCGGGATAGGCATCCTCGAACTTGTTGACCTTCTCCGTGAAGGCCAGCACGCTCTCCTCGCTGTCCGTCGTCTTCAAGGTGGTCAGCTCAACACTGCCCATCAGGAACTTTTTCACCTCCAAAGTGTCGTTCTCAGGCACTTTTTTCTCGATGATTTCGGCCACTTTTGCTGCTACATCCGTGTCCTTGATGTCTGTTTTGTACTTCGCGAGCATCTGCTCGTACTTGCTCTTTTCGATTGTTTCCATGTTATTTGAGTTTTAGATTATTCTTGTGTCTGTCCTTGTCGCGCTGGGTTTTCTTCTCGAAGCTTGCCTCCAAAGCCTTTGTCAAATCGACGCCTGTCTGGTTTGCCAAGCAGATAAGTACCCAAAGCACGTCTGCCATCTCCTCCGAAGGGTCTTGGCTCTCACCATC
Source organism: uncultured Prevotellaceae bacterium (assembly GCA_946415695.1). Taxonomy (GTDB): domain Bacteria; phylum Bacteroidota; class Bacteroidia; order Bacteroidales; family Bacteroidaceae; genus Physcousia. Next base: position 1,889 of record CAMKTM010000101.1, read on the forward strand.
TTTGAACGATTGTTCGCCGTATTTTCGAGCCATGATTCGTGCCAGCTCCCCTACTTCTTCGGTCAGGCAAGCCATGTTCGTCAACTCGTTAAAATAGCGTACACCATAGGTTTTAATCCATTGGTCAACACGCTCTTGTGCTTCTTTTATCGTCATTCTTTGTTCTTTGTGTCCATACAAATCGTTACTGGGCCGTCGTTGACGAGTTCCACCTGCATTTCAGCACCGAAGACGCCTGTGCCGACAGCCTTTCCCAGGCCTTCGCTAAGCTTCGCAACAAAACGTTCGTACATTGGTATGGCGTGTTCATGCCCCGCGGCGCGAAGCCAGCTCGGGCGGTTGCCTTTCTTGTAACTGGCCATCAAAGTGAACTGACTCACCACGATGATTTCTCCGCCGACATCCAGGATGTTGCGGTTCATTATGCCCTCCTCGTCATCAAAAATGCGTAGCCCTATAATTTTTCTGCACAGCCATTCAATGTCCTCTTCTGTGTCTGCTGCCTCTATGCCAAGCAGAATCAACAGTCCCTCCCCTATCGAAGAAACTATTGAACCATTGACTTTTACACTTGCACGCTTTACTCTTTGAATAACTGTTCTCATCTTTCGCACCTCCTCTTAATTCCTATTTTATATGCAAAACTACAACTTTTCGCTCGTTTCAGCAAGATTTTCCTTCAAAATCTTTGCTTTTGCAGCTCCGACAACAGCAGCAAGTTCGCTTTCGTCTGCCTCGCGAATGCGTTTCACACTGTGCCATTTGCGCAATAAGAGTGTCTTTGTCTTCGGGCCGATACCCGGTATTTCATCGAGCGCACTGGCTATTTGGTGCTTGCTGCGTTTGTCTCGATGGAACGTAATGGCGAAGCGATGCACTTCGTCCTGTATCTGTGTGAGGAACCGAAAGAGTGAGGATTCCGGTTTGAGTGCGATTACCTGCGGCGGAAAACCGAAGAGAAGTTCATTTGTCCTGTGCCTTTCGTTCTTAGCCAATCCAGCAATAGGAATGGCAAGGTGCAGTTCATCCTCTACAACCTCGCGAACAACTTCCATCTGACCGCGTCCGCCGTCGGTAATTATCAAGTCGGGTAGGGGAGTTCCCTCGTCTATCATGCGTCCATATCTCCTTCTCACCACTTCCTGCATACTGGCATAATCATCAGGTCCCTCAACAGTTTTAATGTTGTACTTGCGGTAATCCTCCTTGCTCGGCTTGGCTTTTTTGAAAACCACACAGCCCGCAACTGCATCCGCACCGCTTATATTTGAATTATCGAAGCATTCAATCTGCATGGGTAGGGTAGGGAGTTGTAGGATGTCTTGCAGCTCCTTCATCAGCCTCACCTGTTTTTGCTCTGGGTTTAGTTTGTCGCTTTGGCTGATTCTGTCCTTTTTATATTGCATGACATTCAGCTTTGAGAGTTCCAAGAGCTTCTTTTTGTCTCCTTTCAGAGGAACGGTTACGGTTAAATCTTTGCTTAAATGTTTCACGGGGAACGGAACAATAACTTCCTTACTTTCACTATTGTAACGTCCTCGCATTTCAATGATTCCTGCGGCAAGAAGCTCTTCGTCGGTCTCGTCCAGACGCTTTGCGTACTCGAAGGTAAAGGCTTGGGTAATGCACCCATTCGTGACGTGCAGATAGTTAATGTACGCAACCTTCTCGTTGTTCTCTATGTTAAACACATCGATGTTATGGAGTGTGCAGCTGACCACCTCGCTTTTGCTGCGATAGTTCTCGAGGAGTAGGTATTTTCTTTTAATCGTTTCCGCTTCCTCGAACTCAAGTTTTGCAGCATGTTCCTGCATTCGTAATATCATTTGCCGCTCCAATTGAGCGGTATTTCCTTTCAGGATTTCTTTTGCCTCTGCGATGTATTCCATGTATTCCTCATGGCTTTGCCGAAGGGTGCAAGGTGCTTTGCAGTTCTTGATGTGGTATTCCAGACATTCTTTATGTTTGTGTTTTTCGATGGAATCGGCTGTAATTGTTTCTCTGCAACGGCGTAGAGGATAAAGTTTTTTAATGAGTTCAAGCAGCAGGTACATCGTAGGCACATGGCTGTAAGGGCCGAAATACGTGCCGAGTCGCTTGTCAATCTTGCGAGTTTGGAAGATTCGAGGCAAATACTCGTTGGTAACAACGATGCTTGGGTACGTTTTGCCGTCCTTGAGAAGGATGTTGTATCGCGGCGACCACTGCTTGATGAGGTTGTTCTCCAGCAGGAGAGCATCCTCTTCGGTGTTGACAACGATGTACTTTATGTCGCGAATCTTTGTGACGAGAATCGCTGTCTTTCGATTGTCGTGCTCTTTGGAGAAATAGGAATAAACTCTTCGCTTCAAGTTCTTCGCCTTGCCTACATATATTATAGTACCAGTCTCGTCAAGGTACTGATAACAGCCAGGGCATTCTGGCAGGTTGCTCACAATGCCCATTAGGTAGTTTCTGAGTTTTTCCTTTTCCGCTTTTTCCATCTAATTTGTTTTACAGTGGCGAATGGTTGCGTTGGCAACGCAACATATTGGACGGATGGGGATTATATCTTGAGGAGGGTGGTCATCTCGACATCTTTGTCGAAGATAGCCCGTCCGTTTAGGCCCTCGATGGTGAGTTCGATGATGAAGTTGATGTAGATTTTCTTAGGTTTGAACTGCTTGACGAGGTTGTAAGCGGCATTCATGCTGCCTCCAGTGGCAAGGAGGTCGTCGTGGAGCAGCACGACATCTTTCTCGTCGATGGCATCCGTGTGGATTTCAATCGTGTCCTTGCCGTACTCCTTCATATAGCTTTCCTTGCGTGTTTCGGCCGGAAGCTTCCCAGGTTTGCGGCACATGACGAATCCTGCTCCAAGCTTTACCGCCAGTGCAGCTCCAACCACGAAACCGCGGCTCTCGATGCCCACCACTTTTGTGATGCCTTTGTCTTTGTAGATGTCGTACAGTTCGTTGACCATAATCTTCAGGCACTTCGGGTTTTTGTACAGCGTACTTACGTCCTTAAACTGTATGCCCGGAATAGGAAAGTCGGGCACGTTACGCAGGTTTTTCAGCAGATACTCATTATTCATCTCTCATTTACTATTTAATCATTTACCATTTACCATTTAATTTATAATGCAAGTGTTTCACGTGAAACCTTAGCGATTCATCAAGACCAGTAGTACGTTAATGTCGCTGGGGCTAACGCCGGGGATTCTGCTGGCCTGTGCCATCGTTTCCGGCTCAATTTTAGTGAGTTTTTGCCGAGCTTCCGTGCTGAGCGACTTGATGTCCTCGTAATGGAATCGTCCCTTGATGCGAAGGTCTTCGAGTCGTTGGATCTTGGCAGCAATTTCTTTTTCTCGCCGGATGTATCCGCTGTACTTCATGCGCACTTCGGCCGCCTCGATGATTTCGTCGCGACGGTCTGTGATGTTGTTCAGCTTGGCTGCGAGGGTAGGGATGTGCGGTGCGAGATTGTTCAAAGTCAGTCCTGGCCGCACGATGAGGTCGATGAGTTTGCAGCCTCGTTGCAGCTCCTCGCTTCCGAGCTCCCTTAGGCTTTCGTTGATATATGCCGCTTTCACGCTGAAGTTGTTGCAGAAATCTTCTATCTCGCTGATAGTCTGCTTTTTGCGAAGCCAATGGTCGTACCTTTCGCGGCTTGCCAAGCCCATTTCGTAGCTGCGTTCCGTGAGGCGTGCATCCGCATCGTCTTGTCGAAGCAGGATGCGGTATTCTGCCCTCGAGGTGAACATGCGGTAAGGTTCGTCCACGCCCTTCGTCACCAGGTCGTCGATGAGTACGCCGATGTACGATTCGTCCCTGTGCATGACGAACGGTTCCAGTCCGCCGATTTTGCGTGCCGCGTTGATGCCCGCCACCAGTCCTTGTCCGGCAGCCTCCTCGTAGCCCGTGGTGCCGTTCACCTGTCCGGCGAGGAAGAGTCCGTCCACCTTCTTTGACTCCAGCGAGTGCCGGAGCTCCGTGGGGTCAAAGTAGTCATATTCAATGGCATAGCCCGGACGATATATCTGCAGGTTGCGGAAGGCGGGAATGAGTTTCAGAGCCTCAATTTGCGCGTCGATTGGGAGGGAGCTCGAAAATCCGTTCAGATAATGTTCCCTTGTCGAACTGCCTTCTGGCTCCAGAAAGAGCTGATGTTCAGTGCGTTCTGAGAATGTGACGAGTTTCGTCTCGATGCTTGGGCAGTAGCGCGGCCCGATGCTCTGAATCTGTCCGTTGTAGAGCGGCGAGTCGGGTAGGGCAGCCCGAAGCCTGTCGTGCACCGCCTCGTTCGTATAGGTTATCCAGCAGGGTAGTTGTGGCAACAGACGCGGCTCGCCCATGTAGGAGAACTTGTGGAAGTCGCTTTCTCCGTCCTGTCGCTGCATGAGGGAGAAGTCCACCGAGCGTCCGTCGATGCGGACCGGTGTTCCCGTCTTCATGCGTCCTACCGTGATGCCGCAGGCTGCGATGCTCTCCGAGAGGTGTAGGCTCGGCAGTTCGGCACAGCGTCCGCCAGGAATCTGGGTTCGTCCGATGTGCATGAGTCCGTTCAGGAACGTGCCGGCCGTGATGATGACGCAGGGGGCGAGCAGCGTCACGCCGAGCTGTGTCCTGACACCTATAGTGCGACAATGCTTTTTCTCATGTGTGAGAAATGGTTTTCTCTTGTGTGAGAAATCGTTTTCTCTCGTGTGAGAAAAGTCATCAACGCATGCCTCGTCGGACATCTCCTCCGTAAGCAGTTGTTCGACACTATCTTGCCAGATGGAGAGACCCTCTGTGTTCTCGAGGATTTCGCGCCACTTCCAGATGAACTTAGCCCTGTCACATTGTGCTCGAGGGCTCCACATGGCCGGTCCCTTCGAGCGGTTCAGCATACGGAACTGAATAGCTGTTGCGTCCGTCACTTCGCCCATGTGACCTCCCAAGGCATCTATCTCGCGGACGATCTGTCCTTTGGCAATGCCTCCGACGGCCGGATTGCAGCTCATTTGGGCAATTTTGTTCATGTCCATCGTCACGAGACATGTCCTTGCTCCCAACTTTGCTGCAGCCGCCGCAGCCTCGCATCCAGCATGGCCAGCGCCGACGACAATAACGTCGTATTTGAACTCCATCTGTTCCCTCCTATATGTAATTTAGCTACAAAAGTAGGCATTTCTTGCAACATTTCCTCGAAAAAGGTTGCATAAATCACCAATTATGTGTACTTTTGTCTCCGTGATATACTAATTTTAAGGTACACGCGTACATAAATTTACACTTATTTATAACTTAAATCGTTTTTCTATGTGGTTAATTAATTCATCAATCGGCAGGAAAGTAGTGATGTCCGTTACCGGCATCGCACTTGTCCTGTTCCTGACGTTCCATGCCTGCATGAACGTCGTAGCCCTCATCAGCGAGGAAGGCTACAACTGGATCTGTGAGATGCTGGGAGCCAACTGGTATGCCGTAGCGGCGACCGTGGGCTTGGCCGGCCTTGTAGTTATTCATTTTGTCTATGCCTTCTGGCTGACATTCCAGAACCGTAAGGCACGCGGCAACAACCGTTATGCCGTGACCGACAAGCCCGAGAAGGTAGAATGGGCCAGTCAGAACATGCTGGTGCTGGGCATCATCGTCTGCCTCGGCCTGTGCCTCCACCTCTACAACTTCTGGTGGAACATGATGGCCGCCGAGCTTGGCATGAACGTCGGCAACGGCATCGGAGCCGCCGACGGCGTAGCTCAGATCAAGGCCGTCTTCTCCTGCCCTGTTTACACTTGCCTGTATCTCGTATGGCTCTGCGCCCTGTGGTTCCACCTGACGCACGGCATCTGGAGCTCTCTGCAGACAATGGGTTGGAGCGGCAAGGTGTGGTTCAACCGTTGGCGCTGCATCGGCAACATCTATGCCACCATCGTCGTGCTGATGTTCGCTGCTGTAGTGATTGTGTTTGCCATTCAGGGCTGCGGCTCTTGCGGCAGTAGCTGTGGCATCTGATTATGAATTATGAATTAAGAATTAATAATTGACATAAGTTATGGCAAAAGTATTAGATTCAAAGATTCCCGCAGGTCCAGTGCCTGAGAAATGGAAAGAATATAAAGCTCACCAGCGTCTGGTGAACCCCAAGAACAAGCTCAAGCTCGACATCATCGTGGTCGGCACAGGTCTGGCCGGCGCCAGCGCAGCCGCATCCCTCGCCGAGATGGGATTCAACGTGTATAACTTCTGCATTCAGGACTCGCCCCGTCGCGCTCACTCCATCGCAGCTCAGGGCGGCATCAATGCAGCAAAGAACTATCAGAACGACGGCGACTCCGTCTATCGTCTCTTCTACGATACCGTCAAGGGCGGCGACTATCGTGCTCGCGAAGCCAACGTCTATCGTCTGGCAGAGGTATCGAACAACATCATCGACCAATGCGTGGCACAGGGTGTTCCCTTCGCTCGCGAATACGGCGGCATGCTGGCCAACCGCAGCTTCGGTGGCGCGCAGGTGAGCCGTACCTTCTATGCCAAGGGTCAGACTGGCCAGCAACTCCTGCTCGGCGCCTACTCTTCACTCTCGAAGGAAGTTCAGCGCGGCAAGGTGAAGCTCTTCACGCGTTATGAGATGGAAGACGTTGTCATCATCGACGGCCGTGCTCGCGGCATCATCGCCAAGAACCTCGTCACCGGCAAGCTGGAACGCTTCAGCGCAAACGCTGTCGTCA
>CAMKTM010000102.1 GCA_946415695.1 uncultured Prevotellaceae bacterium
GGCACGCTCTTATTGAAATAAAGGCACGCTCTTATTGAAATCAATGCTGTCCGGGAAATTCGGTCTGACTGCTTTGCTAACGAGTAAAGCCTGTTTGCTTCTAAAGCCAGGAAGGCTTCACCTTTAGAAACCGAGTGTGAAGCCTTCCAGGCTTTTTGCACATCGTGGCATTTCTGGCCCCCCTGGCAACAGCTATTCATTCAAAATGCCAATGGTTAAGAGGGTGCAGGAGATGATGAGATTTTTCCTGAAACCAATATAGGATAATAAGCCCTTACCACATATTATGCGAATTGCACGAATTTCCTGCATAGCGGCAGGACAATTCGTGCAATTCGTATAATCCAAGGTTCGTTCTGATTGACAGTATTACCTTCTTTTATTTAACGTGAGGTCGATGCTCCGCAAACAGCCGAAGACTCGTTACGCGTCGATGACGACGCGTGTCCAGCCGTGTTCGTCGGGCTCCGTGCCGTACTGTATGCCACGAAGCTTCTCGTAGAGTTTGCGGCAGACGGGACCCGGCTGTCCGTCCTTCGAGATGATGAAGCTCTGCTTGGTGTCGAGGTCGTCGATGCGCTCGATGGGGCTGATGACGGCTGCCGTGCCGCAGGCGCCTGCCTCCTCGAAGGTGGCAAGCTCCTCCTCGGGAATCTGACGGCGCTCCACCTTCATGCCCATATCCATGGCAAGCTGCATAAGGCTCTTGTTCGTGATGCTGGGCAGGATGCTGGTGCTCTTCGGAGTGACGTAGGTGTTGTTCTTAATGCCGAAGAAGTTGGCGGCGCCGCACTCGTCCATGTACTTCTTCTCCTTCGCGTCGAGGTAGAACTCGCAGCTGTAGCCCAGGTCGTGCGCCATCTTGTTGGCGCGGAGGCTGGCCGCATAGTTGCCGCCCACCTTGTAGATGCCTGTGCCGAGCGGAGCCGAACGGTCGTACTCGCGGATGATGACGTAGGGGTTCGTGGCAAAGCCGCCCTTGAAGTAGGGGCCGACGGGGGTGACGAAGATGAGGAAGAGGTACTCCGAGGCTGGATGTACGCCGACTTGGGCGCTTGTGCCGATGAGCAAGGGACGTATGTAGAGCGTTGCGCCGCTCTCGTATGGCGGGATGAAACGCTCGTTGAGGCGCACCACCTTATCGACCATCTCGTTGAACTTCTCCGTGGAGAGCTCGGGCATCAGAATGCCGCGGCAGGTGCTTTGCAGGCGGGCAGCATTCTCGTCGCTGCGGAACACGCGCACCTTGCCGTCGGGGCAACGGTAGGCCTTCAGCCCCTCGAAAGCCTCCTGCCCATAGTGAAGGCAGGTTGCCGCCATGTGCAGAGGTATGGTTTCCTCGCTGCTCACTTCTATTTCACCCCATGCGCCGTCGCGATAGTAGCAGCGCACATTGTAGTCTGTTTTCATGTAACCAAACGAGAGGTTACTCCAATCGATTTCTTTCATATAGACTCCCTTCAAACCTCCCTCTTTATCTTTATGGGGAGGCTTTTTGAATTTAGTTGTTTTGATTCAAGTTTCGGAAGTGTCTTAAACCACGGATTTAGCTGATTTAACGGATTATATATTCATTCGTGTTCAATTATATTCAGATTTATCAGATTAAGGGCATCTCCCCAAATCCGTTAAATCGTATCATAAATTTCCCCTCAGCAACATACATCTGCTTAATCTGCTTAATCTGTGGTTGATAAAAACTCCGAAACTTCAATTATTTTGAATTTTGAATTATACTTTGCGCTGCAAAGTTACTCTTTTTCCTCGACATTGAGTAAGGATTTGCAGTTTTTTTCTGCTTCATAGAGTTTTTCTTGACAATACTTCATCAACTTCTGGGCTTCGCGCAGGCGTTCTGCCATCACATCGATGCCTATTTCGCCTTGCTCCATCAGTCGTGCCATCTCTTCGAGCTTCTGCATAGCTTGCTCGTAAGTCAGTTCTTCTTGCATAATACTACCTTTGAATAAATATCTCCTTTTTCTGTTTGTGTTGTCAGTACTTCGCCTTCTGCCAGGCCTTCGATGCTGCGTATCAGCTTCCCTCCGCAAGTGGTGATGGTGTAGCCGCGACGAAGGAGGAGCCTTGGGTCGAGGCTGTCCATGCGTTGCTTCATCAGCTGGAGGCGGTGCTTCTCGAGTTCGATGCGCCGACTGCCTGCCGAGGAAAGCCGTTGATAGAGGAGTTGCTGTTTGCTTTGCTGCTTCTGATAGAAGTTCGTGAAGAGCAACGGAAGGACAGCTTTTTGATGCTCCATGCGTTGCTTCTCTCGTAGGATGAGTTCTTTTGCGGAATGCGTGATGCGCTGGTAGAGGTCGTCGAGCAAGGCGGCTTCCTCGGCCTGATGCCCGATGATGAAAGCAGCGGCGGCAGTCGGTGTCTTAACACTTGTGTGCGCCACGAAGTCGAGCACTGTCTCGTCGCGTTCATGGCCGATGCCCGTCAGCACCGGCAAGGGATATTGCGCAATGCAGGATGCCAGCTCGTAGCTGTCGAAGTCGCTCAAATCGCTGCTTGCTCCCCCACCCCGAATGATGACGACGAGGTCTGCCTCTCCCCAACCCTCTCCCGTGGGAGAGGGAGTTTCTCGCGACTGTCCCCCCCTCTCCCACGGGAGAGGGGTCGGGGGTGAGGCTATGGCCTCGAGTGCTGCAATGATGCTCTCCGGCACCTGCTCACCTTGCATGACGGCAGGGAAGAGCTTCAGGTCGAAGTGAAAGCCGTAGTCGTTTTCTTCGAGTTGATGGCAGAAGTCGCCATAGCCGGCTGCCGTGGGGCTGCTGATGACGGCAATTCGCCTCAGCAACCGCGGCAAAGGCAGGCTCTGGTTGTCGTGCAGGATGCCAGCCTTCTCCAATTGCAGGAGAATCTCCCTGCGCCGCTTTGCGAGGTCGCCCAGGGTGAACGTGGAATCGATGTCGAGCACATTGAGAGAGTAGCCATAAAGTTCATGGAAGTTGACACGAACCAGCAACTTCACCTGCAAGCCCTTACGCAGCGTCTCGCCTGCCTCCTTCTGGAAGCGAAGGCGCAATATGTTGTAATTGCGAGCCCAGCAAGTGATGCGTGCTCGAGCCACGATGCGGTCTTCTCGCTCATCCTTTTGGACAAGCTCTCCGTAGAAGTGCCCACCGAAGGCAGGCGTGCTGACATCGCTCAACTCGCCCACTACCCAGTACTCATCATCGAAGTTCGCATCGATGACGTTGCGCACCAAGCTGTTCAGCTCATATAGCGTCAATGCATTGTTCGTCATGCTTACATTACCTTACCACCTTTCGGCCGTTTCTGATATAGATTCCCTTCTTAGGGTGCGCCACGCGACGCCCTGCGAGGTCGAACCAGGCTGCCTCTTCATTTTTGTTTATTATGATCTGTTCGCCTTTCATGTCCTCAATGCCCGTGACGGTGACGGCTGTTTCGTCTGTCTCTTCGGAAATCTCGTAGAGAAGCGGTGCTTTTGAAGTCCAGCTTATCTTCACTGCCACAGCAAAGGGATGGGACGTAAGGTCGAAGCGGCTGACATAGCCCGTCAAAGCGCCAAGCTCTTCCCATTGCTCGCCGTCGGTCGTGACGCTTACCTTCGCGTCGGTTTTCTTTCCTCCATCCTGATAAACGGTGAGCGCCTTGGCGTACTGCTGCGAACGGAAATGCCAGAGCACCTCGCCTGCCCCGCTTGCTTTGGGAACGTAGGAAGTGGAGCCGTCGGCATCGGCCAGTTCTGGAATCGTCTGGCCCGAGGCATCGACGGCAAGCCCTTGATGCGCTTCCTCGTAGAGGCGGCCGTTCACCTCTATCTCATAGAGACGGAGCCAATTCGAGGTGTTTGGCGTGGAAAGGTAGAGGCGGACGTATTTTGCGGACTTTCCCTGCCCGTCGAAGTCGCAATAGGTCATCTCGTTGCTGTACTTCACATTGTGTCCGTTCGAGAGCGTATAGTTAGTGTCTGTGGTGCCACGGATGGGGATGCTTTCCCATGTGTTGCCGTCCTCGGAGAGTTGCACGAGGCCTGCCGTCATGTAGTCGCCGTTTTCTGTCCCCATGCAGATGCGTACATCATTGATGGAAGTGACTTTCCTGAGCCTAACGGTGTAGGCATCGTCGTTCTGCTGGTTGCGCCTGATGCAGGTCCACGTCGTGTAATCGCCATCAATCATGTACCTCTCCGTGTGTCCGTCGTAGAAACCGGCGCTGCATTGCGGCGTGGTGGCAGACAAAGGCTTCAACATGACGGGAAGCGTAAGGTTGAACTCTGTCTTGGAGAGCTTCAGGGCGCGTGTCTCGGCCGACGGGTTGACGAAGACGATATATTTGACATGTTCTGCGGGAAGAGGGTCTTCCTTATGTATATCAATCCACACCTTGCCATTCGCCGACCAGAGCACTTCGTAGTTCTCCCAAAGTGTGTCGGCCACGGCCATGCCTTCCAGGCGTGTGGCGTCGGGAAGTGAAATGCCAACATAGTCGCCCTGATGCAGGACAGCAGGTTCGGAGAGTTTGATGTATGCAGAGCCAGAGGTGCTGAGAAGGGTTGCGGTGCCGTCCATCTCCTCACGACTGCCCACGAAGCCGACGCTCTTGGCGTTGAGGTTCGTGAAGTATCCTTCGCCGAGTGCCTTCTTCGAGAGCCATTCCACGAAAGGCATCATCGCCTCCTGTGCAGGCTCGGCATACCGTGTGGAGAGGCGGATGCTGCTGCCCATGCCCGTAAGGATGTCGAAGGTGAAGCGGTTGTCGGCGCCGAGGCCATCCACATAGTTTATTTCCTTCACGAAGGCTTCCCACTTGGCATCGTCGTTTTCTGCCACAACCATCTCCGAAAGTTTGCTGATCTCTTGAGCCATTGCTTCGAGCTTCAGGAGCCAGGGACGGACGTCTTTGTAGAAGAGTTGGTCGCTCTCGGAACTGGAAGTCTCCAGCGTGTGCAAGTCTTGGCAGGCGGCGAGGATGTCCTGCATCTCTGTCTGCATTGCCTCGATCGTAGTTCCGCTCTTCATCGCCGTCTTGAAGCGCGTGGCAAGCGTGTTGAAGGCCGATGCGTCGAAGTAGCAAAGGTATGGGGCAAGGCGGCGAAGGGCGGCGGCATGTTCCTTGCCCACAACGGCTGGCAGTGCTGCCTCCCAAGAGCTTTTGTGGTCGAAGGCGGCATTGTTCCAAGTGTAGTCGCCAACGCTGAAGAGCGCTATCTTCGACACTTCGCCCTGCTGCATGGGATTGATGATGATGGTCTTTGCGTCCTGCAGGTCGGCTTCGAGGCGTGCCGTGCTGCTGATGCGTGGATGGACGTTGAAGTTGGAATAGATGTCGAGCGGGAAGAGCTTTGTCACGTCCTGGTCGTTGCAGGGATAGTTCCACCACCACGCCACTTCCCTGCCGAGGTAGCTCTTGCCCTTCTGCAGGTCGCCACTGTTGGGCACTGACCATGTCCTTGTTCCTGTGATGTAGATTTCCACCTTAGCCGGTGTACTTCGCAGAGCGTTGTAGAACTTCTGTCGGTTCTCCTCGGTGGATTGGTTGAAGTTATATACCTGCGGCACGACGTTCAGAGGCTTCACGGTGTCGGCTGGTGCGGTTCCCGCTTTGTTCCATTTCTGGTCGATGAGGTTTTGGACTTCCGTGATACGGTCGGCATTGAGCTTGAGGATGGCATCGTCCGTCGGTATGCCCACGTCATCGACGCAAATGCCGAACTGCCGCACGCCAAGCTTATACATATTCTGGAACTTCGTCAGGATTTTCGTGACGACAGTGTTGTCGCTTGCCTTGACGAAGTTCGAGCCGGGATGGATGGCCCAAATGAAGTTGACCTTGCACTGGTGTGCCACCTTCGTGATGTCTTTTAGCATTCCTTGTGTAAGGTAGCCCAACTTCCGTTGCTCCGAAGTGATGCTTGTCGGATAGGCATCTGCCCACTTCTGCGAATGGTATGGGTCGCTCTTGGCACCATACATGTACATGTTCATTTTGTAGCGGGCCATGAAGCGGAAGAGGTCTTTCGTCACCTCGGCGCTGTAGGGCACGCCATAGTAGCCCTCGATGATGCCTCGGTGCTTCACGTCGGCATAGTCCTGAATCTCGCCGCACGGAAGGCTGTCGGCGTTCGAGTCGAGGATTTGTTCGAGCGAGGCCAGGCCGCAGAACGTGGCATCGGTGTTCTCACCAACGATGATGATTTCCGCTTCGCCTCCGTCGCGCATTCCGATGGAAACATTGTGGCGGTCGTACTTATTGGGAGCTGCGAGGTCTGTTTGCACAGCGAGGCGGAGCACTGCCGTCGGCTCGTTCGGTTCTTCGGCGAAGACCGCCGTCTTGCCGTGCTCCTTGAGCACCTCTTCGGCGCGGTCGCGAGTGAATTGGTCGATGGCATCGTCGCAGATGATGCGAACAGTCTGACCTACGGCAACGGACTGACCCGTCGTTTGCGCCCAGTGCGGAACGGGATAGATGCCGTAGGGGTTCTGCTGAGCCCATGCCGCCGCGCAGGCAAGGAGCAAAAGGAGCAGAAGCGTTTGACTTGTTTTCATGATCATAAAGATGTTTTTCTATGTTTTTCCTTTGCAAAAGTACGAATTAGCGACCAAAAAACAAAAGGAAAACATGTTTTTCTTTTATTGGCGTCGGGGAAAATTATTTCATTTGTCACCTTCTTCGTTGACGACATTGGCATTTAGAACGAAATGTGATTTCTGCACCCGCACCGAGATTTAGGTCGTGGCAGGAACTGGGCAAAATGCTGTCCATCTGGCCCTTTGAATCTCAAACGATTGGGAAATGTTAAAATAAAGGCGTGCCTCGTTGGCCAACAAGGCACGCCTTTATTGCCAACAAGGCGTGCCTCGTTTTACAACGCGACACGCCTTGTTGGCAAACGGACGTAACAAAACTATGTGTTGGTGTCGGGGGGAAAATGCGTTGCAGCACGACGGGGAAGAAGGCTGCTGACAGCTTAGCTTTCGTCCATCTCTTCGTCGAGGCGGTCGCCCCAAAGATATTTGTTGGTCTCGCGGGCAGCTACGCCGCTCAGCAGGAGCAGCGCCACGAGGTTCGGGATAGTCATAAGGGCGTTCATCGTGTCGGCGATATTCCAGATGACGTCGAGGCTGATGATGCTGCCGAAGAAGAGCGCCACGATGTAGAGGATGCGGTAGAAGCGGTTGATGCGCTGATGCTCGATGTAGTTGACGGCACTCTCGCCATAATAGCTCCAGCCGAGGATGGTGCTGAAGGCAAAGGTGAGGATGCCGAAAGTGAGCAATGGTGCTCCAACATAAGGTATCTTGGAGAAAGCCACCTTCGTCAGGGCTGCGCCGTCAGCATAGCTGATATCGGGATAAGCCAAGATGCTGCTGACGAGCACAAGGCCTGTGAGGGCGCAAATGACGACGGTGTCCCAGAAGGTGCCTGTGCTCGATACCAAGGCCTGCCGAACAGGGTTGCGAGTCTGTGCCGCAGCCGCCACGATGGGCGCGCTGCCCATGCCGCTCTCGTTCGAGAAGAGGCCGCGGGCAATGCCGTAGCGAGCTGCCATCAAGACCGTAGCTCCGACGAAACCGCCGCCTGCTGCGGTGGGGTTGAAGGCCGACTCGACAATAAGTTGCACGGCAGGCCATACGAAACTGCTGTTCATGTAGAGAATATACAGACAGCCAATCACATAAAGGGCTGCCATGAAAGGCACGAAGATGGTGCAGACGCGGGCGATGGACTTCACGCCGCCCATGATGACGAGGGCCGTGAGCACGCAGACAAACACGCCTACCACCCACGTCGGGATGCCGAAGGTCTCGTTCGCCAGAAGTGCGATGGAATTGGCCTGGACAGTGCAGCCGATGCCGAAGCTGGCAAGAGCCGTGAAGATGGCAAAAGCGAGTGCCAACCACTTCATGCCCAGTCCGAGTTCAAGGGCATACATCGGGCCTCCGTAGGTTCGTCCGTCGCTGCCTCGTACGCGATACTTCACGGCAAGCAAGCCTTCGGCATACTTCGTCGCCATGCCGAAGATGCCCGTCAGCCAGCACCACAGCACAGCTCCCGGTCCGCCAAGAGCCACAGCCGTTGCCACGCCGACGATGTTGCCGGTGCCGATGGTGGCGGCAAGCGCCGTCGCCAAGGCTCCGAACTGCGACACATCACCCGTCGCGCCCTTGTCCTTCTTGACAGAGAGACGAATGCCCGTCAGCAATCGGCGTTGCGGTATGCGAAGTCTGAAAGTGAGGAACACATGTGTGCCCAGCAACAAGATGACCATAGGCCAGCCCCATAGCAAAGAGCTGAGCAGAGAGAAAAGATTGTAAATAGTGTTCATGTGTTATCCTAAATCTGTGCAAAGGTACAAAATATTCTGTAATAAGCAAAAAAGGATGCGAGAAATGTCATGAAATGCCCTTCTGAACAGCTCTTCGCCAAATGAGGAACAAGGCCTTTGAAGACTTGGCACGTTAAGTTAGCAAACATGGCACGTTAAGTTTGCGAACTAAGCACGTTAAGTTGACGAACTTAACGTGTGTCGTTGGAAGAGTTAATTCTTCTTCGTTACAGGTTCAACTGTGTATCCTTCGCGCCGAAGCATGGCAATCAAGCCATC
>CAMKTM010000103.1 GCA_946415695.1 uncultured Prevotellaceae bacterium
GGAAGATGAACTGGCGGGCTACTATCTCGTTGCGGAAGGCCTTGCCAATCTGCGCGATGCCGAAGGGAATCTTCATGCGGCCTGTCTTCTGCACGTTCAGGTAGTTGACGAAGATGCCCTGAGCCGTTTCGGGACGCAGATAGATGGTCAATGCGCCGTCGGCCGTGCTGCCCATCTCGGTCTTGAACATGAGGTTGAACTGGCGGACGTCTGTCCAGTTGCGGGTGCCGCTGATGGGGCAGACGATTTCCTCGTCGAGGATGATTTGCTTCATACCCTCGAGGTCGATGCCGCCCGGGGCGTTCATCACCTCCTGGTAGCGGTGGTGCAGGTTGTCGTACTTTGCCTGGTTTTCAAGGACGCGGGCGTTCGTGGCGCGGAACTGAGCCTCGTCGAAGGCATCACCGAACCTTTTCTGTGCCTTCTCTATCTCTTTCTGGATCTTGTCTTCGTACTTCGCCATCTGCTCCTCGATGAGCACGTCGGCGCGGTAGCGTTTCTTCGAGTCGCGGTTGTCGATGAGGGGGTCGTTGAAGGCGTCCACGTGTCCGCTGGCCTTCCACGTCGTGGGGTGCATGAAGATGGCGGCGTCGATGCCCACGATGTTCTCGTGCAGGAGCACCATGCTCTGCCACCAATACTGCTTTATGTTGTTCTTCAGCTCTACGCCGTTCTGTCCGTAGTCATAGACTGCACCGAGGCCGTCGTATATGTCACTTGAGGGGAAAACGAAGCCGTACTCTTTGCAGTGCGACACTATCTTCTTGAAAACATCTTCTTGTTGTGCCATTTCTTCTATTTTTTTATGCGTTTTGTTAATGTCGGCTGCAAAGATAGCTAAAAATGCCGAAAGAAGATGCATTCTGCACACATTTTATTATTTAACGGGCATTTGTTGCAAAAAATACAACACTTTTCTTGGCTGTAAACAAAAGTTGTCGTAACTTTGCCTTTCGAAAAAGATTATTCGAGGAAATTCACATGAGAAAGATTCTTTCATCTATCGTTATGGCTTCAGCCGTCTTGTTGACCGTAGGTTGCAGCCCTTCACAGGACAAAGGCAAAGAGAAGGACGGAGCAGACGCCAAGACCAGCATCATGACAGGCGAAGACCTGGAATACACAGAACTCGCGAAAGTGGAGCTGCCCTGTTCCAAGGAGATACTCTATACGGCCTGGAAAGAGATTGGTACCATCGAGGGAGTCAGGAGAAAAGCCCTTGACTACAAACAGAACACCCCCTCCCTCTTCATCTCAACCGACCTGGACAAAGACGGCGCGCCGGAAATCCTGCTGCGGAACGAGTCCACCTACGCCGCCATCTTCTCCTTCGTCGAGGATTCCTTGCGGCTCATCACCTTCGTGGACAGCCCATACATCGGGCTCGGCATCACGCCGGACGGCGTCATCATGCGGAGCGGAACAGACCGTAACGGCTCCTCCTTCACGCAATTCATCAGACTGAAAAACAGCCAGATAGCTGCCATTGG
Source organism: uncultured Prevotellaceae bacterium (assembly GCA_946415695.1). Classification (GTDB taxonomy): domain Bacteria; phylum Bacteroidota; class Bacteroidia; order Bacteroidales; family Bacteroidaceae; genus Physcousia. Next base: position 1,491 of record CAMKTM010000103.1, read on the forward strand.
AGAGACCCGCGAGACATTCACCATCAAAGACAACGAAATGATTTCCGGCGGCACGAAATACCTGCTTCAAACCGATTCCGTCATGCTCGAGGTCAGCCAGGAAGTATACAAACAGGCCGCACCCGAGCAGGAAGGAACTTACCTCGAAGACATCGATGGCTGGGAAGACTTCAGAAAACCATAAACCCTCGTGCAAAATCCACAACTCCAATTTGTCAATCTCAAGAAGTAGGTTAAGCGTCATTGCAATAAAGGCACGCTCTTATCTCAATAAAGGCACGCTCTTATTGCGATAAGAGCGTGCCTTGTTGAAAAGAACGATTGAGCACACCAGGAAGAAACGAGCAATTCAGTCGGCCAAATGGAAGAAAGAGAGGCAAAAAAGCTCTTTTGCACAAAATTAAGAGCCATCAGACACAATAAACTAACAAACCACATCGTTATTAAAGACAGGATGAAAAGACTGCTCTGGATAGGTATGCTCTTCGTGTCCCTCGCAACAAGGGCACAATTCGACGCGGCGTTTACCAATACCTGGGCGTTGCAGTCCTACTACAACCCCGCAGCGGCAGGGCTTGACAGCAAACTGAATGTACTGGGAGCCTACAGCATGCAGATGGTGGGATACGAGGGAGCGCCGAAGACAATGGTCATCAACGCCGACATGCCTCTGTTCTTCATCGGGCCGAAGCACGGCGTGGGCGCCGCCTTCCTCAACGACGGCATCGGAGCCTTCTCAAACAAAAAGATACAGCTCCAATACGCATACCACCTGAAACTCTTCAAAGGGCGCATGAGCATCGGCGTTCGTCCGGCACTCCTCATGATAGGCTTCAACGGCTCAGAACTCGACCTCGCCGACTCCAGCGACCCCGCCTTCGCAACAAACGACGTGAAAGGCAACGCCTTCGACCTCGACGTCGGACTGCGCTACACATACAAAAACCTATGGTACGCAGGCGTCAGCGCCGTACACCTGCTCGGGCCAACCGTCAAATTGGGCGACGAAAAGACACACGAAGTGTCCATCAGCCCCACAATACTCGTTCAGGGCGGATACAACCTCGCTTTCCGAAACCCACACTACAAGCTGGCAATGGACGCAATGGCACGCTCGGACCTGAAGAACTGGAGAGCCGACATCAACCTCCGACTCCTCTACGACGGCAAGAAGCACAAACTCTACGGCGGCTTGATGTACAGCCCAACCATCAGCGTCGGCCTACTGCTGGGCTTCGACTTCCACGGCATCAACATCGGATACTCCTACGAACTCTACACCGGCGGCGTCGGAGCACTCAACGGAACGCACGAAATAATCCTCGGATACCAGCACGACCTCGACTTCACCAAAAAGGGAAAGAACCTACACAAGTCCGTCAGGCTGCTATAGAAAACAGAACCTAGAACATCTAGTAAAACTAGTTAGACTAGTAAAACTAGTAAAAACCAGAAAAGAAGAAATTATAACCAATTAAATATGAAGACAAAAAGTCTGCTTTTAGTAGCTGCAGCCATCAGCTGCATGGCCTTGGCCTCCTGCTTTGGCTCAAGCTCCTCGGCAAACGCCGTGGGAGGCGAACTGACAGGCGTCAAAGGCTCCTCCTTCTCGGAACCCGTACCCTTCGGCATGGTGCCCATACACAAGGGCTCACTCAAAATCGGCCTTGAGAAGAACGACACACTGTGGGGAACAGAATTCCCCCTCCGCGACATCAGTGTGGACGGATTCTGGATGGACCAGCATGAGATAAGCAACGCCAAGTACCGCCAGTTCGTCAACTGGGTGCGCGACAGCATCATCCGCGAACGCCTCGCCGACCCAGCCTTTGGAGGCGACGAGACCTACAAAATCGAAGAAGACAAGGAGGGAAACCCCATCACACCTCATCTCGACTGGAGCAAGGCCATACCCTGGCGAAAAGCCAACGAGGACGAAGACAGAGCCATACAGAGCGTCTATGTCATACACCCCATCGACGGCACCAAAATGCTCGACGCAAGCCAGATGAACTATCGCTACGAAATCTACGACTACGTGACAGCAGCACAGCGAAAGTACCGTCTCAACCCCGAAGAACGTGACCTCAACACAGACCATACCGTCAGCAACGAGCAAGTCATCATCAGCAAGGACACAGCATGGATCGACGACGACGGACACATCCAGCGTCAGACCATCACACGCCCGCTTTCCGGACCATGGGACTTCCTTAACACGTACATTGTTAATATATATCCCGACACCACCTGCTGGGTGAACGACTTCCAGAACGCCGACAACGAACGCTACATGAAGCTCTACTTCTCCAACCCCGCCTTCAACGACTACCCCGTCGTCGGCGTCACATGGGAACAAGCCAATGCCTTCTGCGCCTGGCGCACTAACTTCCTGATGAAGGGACTTGGAGGATACGCCCAGCAGATACAGCGCTACAGACTGCCCAGCGAAGTGGAATGGGAGTACGCAGCCAGAGGCAAGGAAGGCAACCCCTTCCCCTGGGAAAGCCTCGAAGTCAAGAGCGACAAAGGCTGCTACTATGCCAACTTCAAGCCCGACCGCGGCAACTACACACAGGACGGCTCCCTCATCACCAGCAAGTGCGGCATCTTCAGCGCCAACAGCAACGGCCTCTACGACATGGCCGGCAACGTGGCAGAATGGACAAGCACAGTCTATACAGAAGCAGGCGTCGAGAGCATGGCCGACATGAACCCCGAACTCTCATACAACGCAGCCAAGGAAGACCCCTACCGCCTGAAGAAGAAATCCGTGCGCGGCGGCTCATGGAAAGACCCCGAAAGCATGATACGAAGCGCATGGCGCTCCTACGAATACCAGAACCAGCCCCGATGCTTCGTCGGATTCCGTTGCGTCCGCACAATGGTGAACGACAAGTCTGGCACCAACAAGGCAAGCGGCAGCGGCAGCAGCGCCAAAGGCGGCAGCAAGAAGGGAGGCTCAAAAGGCGCTTCATCAGGACAGCCCATCAGCACACGCAAAACACGTCGCTAACACATTTTCCACACACATCAGCATAACAACCATTGAAAAGATACTAAGTAAGACATGAATCCTATAGCTAAACTTCAGAAATGGATGGATTCCCCATCCGGTCAAGTGTTTATGAATTACGCCTACAGCTGGGGCGCTGCAGTCGTGGTCTTGGGTGCACTGTTCAAACTGACGCACATTCCCGGGGCAAACACAATATTGTTCGTCAGTATGATAACCGAGGTGTTCGTCTTCTTCATCTCCGGATTCGAGAAAACGTATGAGAAGACGCCTCATATCGAAGGCGAAGGCGCAGCTGTCGGCGGCGGACAAGCCATCGTAGTGGCAGGCGGCACACCGCTTCCCGAAGGCGCGGAAGTGCCGGAAGGCCCCATCGTCATCGGCGGCGGAAGCCCGGCAGTCATTGGCGGCGGTGCCGTTAGCGGCGTTGTCGGCGGAGCTCCTATCGACCCCGATGCACTGGCAGCAGGCACAGGCCTGAGCGCAGCAGCAGCCAATCTGGCAGCAGCAGGACAGGCAGCAGCACAGGCACAGCTTGCACTCGAGCAGATACAGAACGGCGGGCCTTCCATCGACCCCAACCAGATCAAGGCTACCGACCCCGCTGCCATCGAGGAGGCTGTCACAAACTATGCCGAGGTGCTCGCAGAACTTACCGACGTCTTCTCTCGCGTCAAGAAGCAGGCAGAGCGCATGTCAACCGACAGCGAAGAGATGGAGAACCTCAACCGCTCCATCACGGGCATTGCCACCGTCTATGAGCTTCAGCTGCGCAACATCAGCAAGCAGGTCAGCACCATCGAGCAGATCGACGAGCAGACGCGCCGAATGGCACAGCAGATTGAAGAACTCAACAACGTCTATGCTCGCATGATAAAGGCCCTTACCATCAACATGAAGGTGGTGCCCGGCTCAGAAGACAACGAGAAGTAAAAGCTCACAATGTTCAGAGTATTCAGAGTAATCCGACTATTCAGAAAGCAATAAAGCAATGCCAATAAAGAAGAAAAGGATATCGCCCCGCCAGAAGATGATCAACCTGATGTACTTGGTCCTCTTGGCCATGCTGGCACTCAATGTATCGACCGACGTGCTCGAAGGTTTCTCGCTTGTGGCAGACGGGTTGAAGAAGAGTACCGAGAATGCCTCCAAGGTCAATCAAGGCATCTACAACACCTTCGACCAGCAGATGAAGAGCAATCCCGCGAAGGTGAAGGAATGGTACGAAAAGGCAAAGTATGTGCGCGGCATGAGCGACTCGCTCTATAATCTTGCAGAAGAACTCAAGGAAGCCATCGTCCGCAAGAGCGACGGCAAGGATGCCGACGTCAACGACATACACAACCGCGAGGACTTGGAAGCCAGCACGCAGGTGATGCTTGCCCCTGGCACAGGACGCGGCAAAGAACTCTATGACGCCATCAACAGCTACCGCGAACGCATCGTCCGCATGGTGACGGACAAAGAGAAGAAGGCCATCATCACCAGCAGCCTCGGCACCGAGGTGCCGGCCAAGGGAAAGATTCTTGGCAAGAACTGGCAAGAGTATTCCTTCGAGAACATGCCGACGGCAGCAGCCGTGACGCTCCTCACCAAGCTGCAGAACGATGTGCGCTACGCCGAGGGCGAAGTGCTCCACAACCTCATCAGCAATGTCGATGTCAAGGACATCCGCGTGAACCAGCTCAACGCCTACGTCATCCCCAATGCACAGACCGTCGTGCAGGGCGGACGCTTCAGCGCACAAATCATCATGGCTGCCGTCGATACCACACGCCGCCCGACCATCTACATCGGAGGGCAGGAGATAAAGAGCGACAAAGGCTACTACGAAACGGTGTGCAGCAAGACGGGCGACTTCACTTTCAGCGGCTACATCGAAATGCTGAACGGCTCGGGCGAGAAGGTACGCCGCGACTTCACGCAGAAGTACAGCGTCGTGGCGCCCAGCGCAACAGTCAGCGCTGACATCATGAACGTCCTCTACGCAGGCTACGACAACCCGATGAGCGTCTCCGTGCCAGGCATACCCAGCAACAAGCTTCGCGTGAGCATGACAGGCGGCACCTTCGAGCAGAAGGGCGAAGGCAAGTACAATGCCAAGCCCACCACACCCGGCACAGAGGCCGTCATCACCGTCGCTGCCGAGAGCGAAGGCCGCACCCAGGAGATGGGCAAGTTCACATTCCGCGTACGCAAGCTCCCCGACCCCACTGCCTACATCGCCTATTCGGCTGAAGGCGGCGAGGAACACTTCAGAGGCGGCTCACTTTCGAAGCAAATACTCATGAGCACAGAAGGCATCGGAGCTGCCATCGACGACGGACTGCTCAACATCGCCTTCCGCGTCAACAGTTTCGAGATGCTACTCTTCGACGCAATGGGCAACGCCGTACCATACAAGAGCAACGGACCCAACTTCTCAGACCAGCAGAAAGCTCAGATGCGCGGACTGGCCCGCAACAAGCGACTCTTCATCAGAGACATACACGCCACTGGCCCCGACGGCATAGAGCGCGTGCTCAACAACCCCATGGAAGTCATCATCAAATAAAATTAAGAATTAAAAATTAAGAAAGAAGAATCGGCACAAACCTTTTTTCTCTCTTAGTTCTTAATCAAACTGCATACAAATTCTTAATTCTTCTCTCTAAATTCATAACTAACACCATCTATGAAGCGCATACTTTCTCTCATATCGGTCACGCTCCTCGTGGCAAGTGCCATGAATGCACAGCCTGCCAAACGGCGTGTCGTCGCACCCGAAGCTACCGAGCAGACCAAGAAATCCACAGCCACAGACCGTGCATCGCTCATGTTCCCCACTACAGCCGAAATGCCCGAAGACGTCGTCTGGAAACGCGACATCTACCGACAGCTCGACCTCACAAAGGAAAAGAACGCACCGATGTACTATCCCGTAGAGCCGATGGGCAGGCAGGTGAACCTCTTCACCTACCTCTTCCGACTCATCCTTACCGGACGCGTCACTGCCTATACCTACAAACTCGACGGCAACGAGTCGTTCGACGAGAAAGACAAACTCGCAGTCAAGGACATGCTCGAGCGATACGGCATCTACTACGAAGAGAACGGCGGCAAACTGACCGTCGCCGACAGCGACGTGCCAAGCGCAGAAGCAAAACGCTACTACATCAAGGAAAGCATCTACATGGACCAGCGTACCGGTACCTTCACCACCAAGGTGACTGCCATCTGCCCCATACTCATGCGAGGAGCTGACGAGTTCTCCTCCGACGCCACACCCTACCCGCTCTTCTGGGTGAAGTACGACGACGTCGCCTCATGGCTCGCCAAACTCCCCATGATGCCCAGCGACCTCAACAACGTCACCAACATGACCGCCGACGACTTCTTCACCATGAACCGCTACGAAGGCAAAATCTACAAGACCAACAACATGCAGGGAAAAGTGCTCGCCAACTACTGCCCGACTGACAGCGACATGGTTGCAGAGCAAAAACGCATAGAGAAACAGATCGCCGACTTCAAGAAAAACGTCTGGGGCAACGGCTTCCTGCCCGACACGACAAAGAAGGACAGCCTCGACGCCGAGATGGCAGCCAAGGACAAGAAGCAGACAAAGAAGCAGTCCGTCTGGGGCAGCCGCTCCAGAGACAAGAACAGCAGCAGCGCAAACAACACCTCCAGCAAGGAGAAAGGCGAAGCCACAGGCACCACCTCCCCACGCGTCAGCGCCCGCCGACAAAGAAGATAGCGCACTCCAAGCATACCAACAACAATCCCCCTACGGCACCACACCGCAGGGGGATTGCTTTATACATAAGACCACCCTACAACAAAACCACACTAACTACGAACCACACGAAAGGCAAGAATTAAACCACAGATTGAGCAGATTAAATGGATTAAACAGTAACTTTGATTTTTCACTCTTCACTCTTCACTTCTTGCGCTCCATAGGTGCTCAGGCGGCAAGCCGGAACGCCGCAGGCGACATTTCTGCGTATATCTGCGATTTCTGCGTGATATAAATTATTAGTGTCCGGTAAAATTATTTCATCATTACCTGCACCCTCGATGACATTG
>CAMKTM010000104.1 GCA_946415695.1 uncultured Prevotellaceae bacterium
TTACAGCCATACTTGAGCTGCAGTTCTTGCTGTGCCATATTTATTATTATAATAATATGTGATGCTGAATACAGATATAATCTCTAATCCTTATTTTTAATTGCGTGTGCAAAGTTACATAAAAATCGCAATATATGAGCCTGTCGCGTGAAGATTTTAGTTCTATTTACAGTAATTTACCCCAAAAAGGCTGTGCAGGACTGCAATCCGATCGCCAACCATATCAATGTTCAACCTGCGGAAACTGTTCCTTTTTAATGTTGTTCGGTAAAATTGTGCTGACGGCTTTGCTACCGAGTAAAGCAGTCAGACCGATTCTACCGGACACCAATAATTCCATTTAGTTTCGGCGCGAGAACCATCTATCAAGGTGATGACATCAAACGAACCACAATTTATTGAATGACTTGGCACGTCATGTTGTTTGCTTGTACATGTAAAAGCAATTGCTTATACATGTACAAGCAATTGCTTTTACATGTACAAGCAAAGACCATATCACGTTTCAGCCGACAACATGGTGTGGGACGAAAAGTAAGATGGCGTGTACTTTCCTGCACTGAAGCTTGGGCTTCAGAAGCGGAAATAGAGGAATGGCTGGATGTCGCTTGAGTGCAATTCGATGACTATCTGCACGACGAGCAGGAAGACGAGCAACTTCATCAGCCAAGGCCAATGGATGAATTTTGCCTCGGCATGAAGGTAAAGCCTTTCTCCAACGAAAAGCGACAAAATGCTGCCTGCAAGCAAGATACACCAAGTGGTGCGTGCCACAATGAAAGGCTCGGCATAACTCAGGTCCATGCGCGTGAAGATGTTTTCGAACAGCAGTTTCGCCGTATGAAGGTCAGGCGAACGGAAGATGACCCAGCATGAGGCAACAAAGCAGAAAGTGATGATGCGCGAGAGGGAAATGGTCAGCAGGTTGTCGCGAATGCCTTTGAGAAATGGCAGGCAGGCCTTGTGCGTGGCAAGTCCGATGCCATGCAAAGCTCCCCAAAGGAGGAACATCATGGTGCTCCCGTGCCAAATGCCTGCGGCAAGCATGGTGATGAAAATGTTGCAGCAAGTGCGGAGCAGACCTTTACGGCTGCCGCCGAGCGGAATGTAAAGGTAGTCGCGAAACCAAGTGGAAAGCGAGATGTGCCAGCGATGCCAGAACTCTGTGAGGTTTTGGCTACGATAGGGGAAGGCAAAGTTCTCGCGAAGCCGGATGCCCAGAATGGCTGCTATGCCAATGCTGATGTCGCTGTATCCGCTGAAGTCCAGATAAATCTGCATGGTGAAACCGAGAAGCCCCATCAGGCACTCAAAGCCAGAGTAAGCATCGGGCGCAGAGAATATCCAATCGTTGTACTGGGCAATATAGTCAGCCACTACGGCTTTCTTGACAATGCCGAGGATGATGAGCCAAAGCCCCATGTAGAGCAAGCGTTCGCTGACGACGTGCTTCCGCCGGATTTGCGGGAAGAATGTCTTGGCCCGCGTGATGGGGCCGGCCAGCAGAAGAGGGAAGAAGGAGAGGTAGAGGAGGTATTCCGCGAAGGATGCTTTGAGGCGGAAGTCGCGTCGATACACATCGGCAGAATAACTGATGGTCTGAAAGGTGTAGAAGGAAATGCCGATGGGAAGTGCTATGCTCGGTATGGAAAAGTTCGAGGCGAACATCTGGCTGAGCAATTCCGAGAAGGAGTGGGCATACTTGAAGTAAAGGAGCGGCAGGAGGTCGAGCAAGACAATGAGGAAGAACAGTAACTTACGCTGTTTCCCCTCCGTTTCGGACATCCTTCGCGTCAGCAACCATGAGACGAGGGCCGTGGCTGGCAACAGCAGCATCAGCCATCCGTTGCTCAGGTAGAAGAAGCCAAGACTGGCAAGAATGACATAGAGGATGAGCAGTTCCCGCCTCGCATTGCGCAGTAAAGCGAAAAGGAAGAGGAATGCGGCGAAGGCTGCCCAAAACTGTAATGTCGTGAATACCATCGGCGAAGAGTGAAGAACTAAGAGTGAAGAACTAAGAGTGAAGAATAAAAGTTACTTTGAATAATTCGTTTAATTCGTGCAATTCGTTGTTTCTAATTGTCATTCCACATGATGGGGTTAGCGGCTCTTCATGGGTTGCAGGGCATAGGTCTTGTAGATGTGCTTCTTCCCGTCTGTCGGCTTGTCCATTTGGATGGGATGTGCTGTAGCGGGGCTTGCCATCCATACTGCCACCGTGTCCATCCAAAGGCTTGCGGCATTGAAAGTGGGATGCATGTGGTCTCGTCCGCGTTGCAACGTGAGGCCGCGGCTATCGAAGTAACGACTCTTTCCCACAACCTGCTTGGTCAGGTCGTTGATGCCGGTATCTTCTCGCCATGCTGGTACGCCAATCCAGACGAAAGGCGTCGTGCCAAGTTCCTGCATTATCTGGCGTATGAAGGTTTCGCGTTCGGAAGGATTCTTGACGAACTGCTCGTTGGCGCCCAAGCTTATCATAACGAAGGTGGGCTTAACCTTGTCTATGAAATAACGCAGCGTATCGGTCTTTGCCCAAATTTCTGTCGTTGAACTGTACCACACCACATTTGTCATCTCGTGTCCATTGGCAAAGGCATAACAGTTCATGCGGCGCAGCAATCCCTCAACCATGGAGTCGCCAAAGAAGAGGATGCGATGGGCAGTGGTGTCGAGGGAAGGTTCTGCCGCCTCTTCTGTGCTTTCCGAAGGAGCGGGAACAGGCTGCTGCAACTCGTCCGCCTCTTTGGCATGAGCCCCAAAGGGACTTTTGGGCAGGCTCGGCGCTTGTATTTTGCTGAGCTTCCACCCTGGGGGCGGTATCTGCACAGGGCTGTAGGCATAGAAGATTATAAATGCCAACGGAAGAACCAATATCCCTATGAGTTTCAGATAAGACTTCATCCCTTAATCCTTAATCCCAAATCCCTATTCCTTCAATATATTCATGCGTACAATCTTTTGCTCTTGATTGAGCAAAGCCTTGACGCGGTAGAGGTTGGATGTCGGTTGGTTTGTGTCGCTACGGCTGATTGTTTCCTGCAAGCTTACTTCAGCGGCGAAACCTGTGTTGCCGTCGGGCAAAGTCTCCTTATGTACATCCATCTGCTGTCCTATGGCGTAGTGCAGTCCGATGACGTCCTTTGCCATCTTTTCCTTAGCGTATTCGATGATTGTCTCAGCATTGGCTTGTTGTTTTCCGCAGAACTCAACCATCGTGTCGGTGATGGCAGCGCGGGCGGCTTCGATGTCTTGGTCGCCAATTGCTTTGGAGAAGAAACTTTCCAACGTGCCGCGTATCATTGCTTTCTCGCCAGGAGTTACCTTCGAAAGCAATAGGGCGTTCTTCTTTTCCGAAGCATCGCCTACGTAACGGCCTGAAGGATGTTTGGAGAGATAATCCGTAACGGCTTCTTCGCTGCCTATGGACAAGGCGTCCTGCCAGTCGATGGAGTCGAGCATATCCTCGCAGAGACGCTGACGGAGGGAGTTGGGATGCTTTTGCAGGAACAGCGAGACGTTGGCTCGATTGATGTTCTTCAGGAGTTGCTTCCATTCTTCGGCTTCTGTCTGAAGCGTGCGCATCCGTTCATTGATTTCATCGTAGTGCTTGCTTTCGGGATAATCAATGAGGAATTGCTGATAGAACTCCGGGTTGGTGACGTCAGCAAGGCGCTCATAATCTTGCTGCTCTTTTTGTTGCAATCGTTGCTGGTTGTAGTAGTAAAAGCCGGCAGCGCAAAGCATGACGAGGGCGATGACGAACGCAAACCACAGCAGGCGTTTCCAAATGGAGGTTTTCTTCTTCTTCTCCTTTCGTGGCGGAGTGGGGCTTTGTTTCTCGTTGCTTTCATTCTCTCCTCGAGGCATTTGGAGGAGTGAACCGCAACCGGGGCATTTGTTTTGGGTCACAAGGCTGTATTCGCCGCAACCTGGGCATTGACGTATCTGACCGGATATTTTGGTGCCACAATGTGGACAAGTTCCTGCCATCGTTGATACTTGCTGACGGCATACGGGACATTTGATGATGCTCATATCGGGGTTCTGTGTTTTTTATGGTGAGAGTAAAGGGGGATTGAGTCTTGTCTTATCTGAAGCATACTTTGGCCTGGCAGACCACTTCGCCTTGTTCCTTGTGCTCCAGAGCGTTTCCGTTCTCTTGACTGAACTTTCTGACTTCGATGTCTGTCTCGTTGTCGCTGACAACTTGTTCATAGAAACTGAGTCGGTCGCCAAGATAGGATTCTGCTTTGTAAGCAATCTCAAAGCGACGGATGCTCTGCTTCTCGAAACGCTCGCGAGGGAAGAGGTCGAGGATGTGCTCGATGTATTTGATGCTGTTGATGTGGCCGTTGATATCGACATCGCTGTAATAGGTGTCGATGGTACGGACAAGTTTCGGCTCCTGGAAACGGAAACGCCCGTGTCCCTCAATTGGGCAGACGTCCTGCTCTTCGGGTACAACGTAGTGAAGTATGTCGCCATCGTAGAGCGTAATCAAGTCGCATGGCTTGCGCGACGCAAGGTCTATCATTGCCCATACGCTGCGGGCATATCCGAGCGGCGTACCGTCGGTACGATGGATTGAGAAATTGCGGTTGGTGAAGTACCGCATGACGTTTTTTACCCATGTCCTCACCTCGCAATGCTCGAACTGCAGCGGCATCTCTTCCATTTCGATGCAAAGCCGGGAGAGCACCCATGTGTGCTGTGTCTCTTTGAGCGCACCGATGCCCCAGCCGCGTTTCTGCGAGTGGTTGCCTGCTGCGTTGAGAAGATGATTGCCCAGCACGCCAAGGAAGATGCGCCCTGTGAAATCTACATGAAAAGGCTCAACGTAGAATGGGTAGCGGTCTATTAGTCCGAACCCTACCCAACCTCCCCGAGGGGAGGCTTGTTGTTGTCTGTTGTTTGCCGCTTCCATATGTAATTAATGTTCTCCCTTCAGGGAGTTAGAGGGGGTCTCTCTTTCCTCTTCACGCTTTGCGATATAGGCATCAAGGCGTTCGATGCAAGACTTGGTGACGGCGATGCGGCCTGTACGGACGAACTGCAGGACGCACCCCAGAGCATCAAGTTTAGTGAAGAGTTCTATCACGTCCTTCGTTATGCCTGTGTTCTCCACGATGGTGTAAGTGGGGTTCACTTCGACGATGCGGGCATCATAGTTCCGCACGATGCAAGAGATGTTCTGATTGGCCAGAACCATCGGGGTGGAGAGCTTAAGCAAAGACGTTTCGAGAATGAAGATTTCGTCGTCGATGAAGCAGTTGGCTTGCAGCACGTCGATCTTCTTCTCGATCTGCTTGGTGAGCATCTCCGCCATTTCCTGCTTGCAGTAGCAGGTGATGGTGTATTTGTGAACGCCAGGCGTGGAGGAAGCGCATACGTTGAGGCTCTCGATGTTGACCTGCCTACGGGTAAAGACGGCGGTGATTTGGTTGAGAATACCGGCGAAGTTCTCCGAATAGATGATGAGGGTGTAGAGCGTCAGACCGTCGTGACTGAGCAGAGCGCCTTCGCGAGCCGGCATTGCAGGACGAGCCACGGCATTGCGGCTGAAAGTCTCCTTTTGAAAGCCTTGGGCGGAATCTTGGGCAAGGGTGGCACGACGCTGCCTGGCAAGGTTCTTCTCGAAGCTGTCGCGTTCGATAGCCGCAGCGGCAAGCACCGCTTCGTTGAAGCCTTGTATCTCCTGAACTTGCTCGAGTTCGTCACACTTTCCGCATGTATTGCAATCGCCGCATTCAGCGTTTCCCGTTTTCTTCTTTGATTTCATAACTAAGAACTATGAACTATGGATTATGAATTGACTTCAAGCAGCATTTCATCGACATTCGCACCTGGAGGTGTCATGGGCAGCACGTTGTCTTCTTCCTTGACGGCGCATTGCAGGATGTAAGGCCCGTCGGTGTCGAGCATCACGCGGATGGCAGCGTCGAGGTCCTTGCGGTCGATGACGGTGCGGCAAGGGATGTTGTAGCCGGCGGCAATCTTCTCGTAGTCGGGGTTGAGCATGGGTGTAAAGGAGTAGCGCTTGTTGAAGAACATGTACTGCCACTGGCGCACGTTGCCCAGGAAGTTGTTGTTCAGCAGTATCATCTTCACTGGGATGCGGTTCTCCATGATGGTGCCGAGTTCCTGAATAGTCATTTGGAAGCCGCCGTCGCCGCAGAACATGCAGACTGTTCTGTCGGGAGCGCCGAAGCAGGCACCCATGGCTGCCGGTATGCCGAAGCCCATCGTGCCGCAGCCGCCGCTGGTCACGACGGAACGGGGCTTGGTGAACTTGAAGTAGCGACAGCCGAACATCTGGTTCTGCCCGACGTCGGTCACGAGGATGGCTTCGTTGCCAGATGCTTCGCTGACCTTTCGCACTACTTCGCCCATAAGGAGAGGGCCTTCCGTGGGGTTAAGGGCAGCATCGATGACCTTCGTGTATTCCTTCTCTTCGTAGGGTTTGAAGCCGTCTATCCAAGCCTTGTGAGTGGCTTTCTCCACGAACTTTGTCACTTCGGGCAAGGTCTGCTTGCAGTCGCCGAGCACGGAGAGTGTGGGCTTCACGTTCTTGCCAAGTTCCGAGGGGTCAATCTCGAAGTGGATTATCTTAGCTTGCTTGGCGTATGTCTTCAGGTTGCCCGTCACGCGGTCGTCGAAGCGCATACCGACGGCAATGAGCAGGTCGCACTGGTTGGTCATTACGTTGGGAGCCAAGTTGCCATGCATTCCGAGCATACCCATGTTGAGCGGATGGTCGGAAGGAGCAGCAGAGAGTCCGAGCAGAGTCGCGCCGAAAGGTATCTGTGCCTTCTCGCAGAGGTCAAGCAGTTCCTTGTTGGCACCAGCCAGCTCCACACCTTGACCAACGAGCATGAAGGGCTTCACGCTCTCGTTTATCATGCGTGCAGCCTTCTCGATAGCACCTTCTTCGGGTTGCGGGTTTGGGTTGTAGCTGCGGATGAAATCGACTTTCTGCGGCGCATACTCTATCATGGCCGTCTGTGCATTCTTTGCGAAGTCGAGCACCACGGGGCCTGGCCTTCCGCTCTTGGCGATGAAGAAGGCACGTGCCACAGCCCAGGGGATGTCTTCGGCACGGCGAATCTGGTAGTTCCACTTCGTGATGGGTTGCGTCACGCCGACCACATCGACTTCTTGAAAAGCGTCTGTGCCAAGCATGGCTGCACCTACCTGACCGCAGATGACGACCATAGGCGTAGAGTCAATCATGGCATCGGCAACGCCGGTGATGGTGTTCATGGCTCCAGGGCCACTGGTCACGATGGCGCAGCCCACCTTGCCACTGACGCGGGCATAGCCCTGAGCTGCATGGACGGCAGCCTGTTCGTGACGAACAAGTATGTGATGCAGGGTCTTCTTGTGGTCGTAGAGAGCGTCGTAGGTTGGCATGATGGCACCGCCAGGGTAGCCAAAGAGAATGTCAACGCCTTCATGCTCAAGGCTCCGCATCAAAGCCTCTGCACCGCTTATCTTTTCTGTCATATCTGGTTCTTTTATTTCTAGTCTTTCTAGTCAATCTAGTTTATCTAGTTATTCTAGTCAATCTAGTTTCTCTAATCAATCTATGATTCTTACTCCGCCTTTGTCTGCGCTTGCCACGGATTGGGCATAAGCTCTTAGTGCCTTGCTTACGGGGCGGTTCCTGCGCAGGGGTTGCTGTGGACGAGCTGCGAGTTCTTCGTCGCTGAGCTTCACGTTGATGCTGCGGCTGGGGATGTCGATGACGATGATGTCACCGTCCTTTATCTTGCCGATGTTGCCGCCGCTGGCTGCTTCGGGAGAGATGTGTCCGATGCTGAGGCCGCTTGTGCCGCCGGAGAAGCGTCCGTCGGTGATGAGGGCGCATTCTTTGCCCATGTGCATCGACTTGATGTAGGAGGTCGGGTAGAGCATCTCCTGCATGCCTGGGCCGCCTTTCGGTCCTTCGTGAGTAATGACCACGCAGTCGCCTTTCTTCACCTTGCCGCCAAGAATGCCTTCGCAAGCGTCCTCCTGAGAGTCGAAGCATACGGCTGGTCCCTCGAAATGCCATAGTTCAGGCGCTACGCCTGCCGTCTTCACCACACAACCATCCTGTGCGATGTTGCCGAAGAGGACAGCCATGCCGCCATCCTTCATGTAGGCGTGCTCAATGTCGCGGATGCAGCCTTCGGCGCGGTCGGTGTCGAGGGTCTCGTAGTATGTCTCCTGCGAGCCCATGACGTTCGAGAACTTGCCGCCTGGTGCGCTATAGTATATTTTAGTACAACTAGAATCACTTGTAGGGCTAGTAATGTCGTATTTAGCAATGTCTTCGCCCAGAGTGGCGCCGTTGACGCGCTTGCAGGTGAGGTCGAGCAGGTTGCCTTTGGCCAGTTCGCCGAGTATGCCGAGAATGCCTCCGGCACGGTTTTCTTCCTGAATGCTGTATTTCTGCCAGTTCGGTGAGAGTTTGCAGAGGAAGGGCACCTTGCGCGAGAGGGCGTCGATGTCTTGCATCTTGAAGTCCACACCGCCTTCCTGAGCGACGGCAAGCAGATGGAGCACCGTGTTGGTCGATGCGCCC
>CAMKTM010000105.1 GCA_946415695.1 uncultured Prevotellaceae bacterium
TAAATGATTAAATGGTAAATATGATGATGAACAACGTTGAATCAATCTTTGCAGCTAAGCTGCTTGAAGTGAAAGCCATCAAACTTCAGCCAGGCAACCCCTTCACATGGGCAAGCGGCTGGAAGAGTCCCTTCTATTGCGACAATCGCAAGACGCTCTCCTTCCCCGACCTGCGCAGCTTCGTCAAGGTGGAGCTGACGCGACTCGTCATGGAGCAGTTCCCCGAGGCAGAAGGCGTGGCCGGCGTGGCAACAGGCGCCATTGCACAAGGCGCTTTGGTGGCCGACGCTTTGAGTCTTCCCTTTGCCTACGTCCGCAGCAAGCCTAAGGACCACGGCATGGAGAATCTCATCGAAGGCGAGCTCAGGCCGGGCATGAAGGTAGTGGTCGTAGAAGACCTCATCAGCACAGGCGGTAGCAGCCTCAAAGCCGTCGAGGCGCTCAGAAAAGCAGGATGCGAAGTGGTAGGCATGGTGGCCTCCTACACCTATGGCTTCCCCGTTGCCGAAGAAGCCTTCAAGGCAGCTGGCGTCAAGCTCATCACCTTGACCAACTACGAAGCCGTCGTGGCTGAAGCCCTCAAGACGGGCTATATCAAGGAAGACGATATAGCGACTCTCAACGAGTGGCGCAAAGATCCGGCAAGCTGGAAGCCTCTCCCCTAACCCCTCCCCTAAAGGGAAGGGGAAATAAATAGTAAATGGTAAATGATTAAATGGTAAATACAAGGTGACTGAATACAAAAGCGAAGTAAAGAAGATATACGCTCCCATTGGGCGCGTCTATGAGCGGCTGGCAGACCTCAACAACCTGGCTGTCATTCAGCAGGGCCTCGACAACCCCGATGCGATGGAACGCATCAAGCAGCAGGCGGGCGACAAGGTAAAGCCCGAGCAGTTGGAACAAATCGCAGAGAAACTGCGTTCGCTCCATTTCGACACAGACAGTGTCTCGGGCGAAACGCCGATGGGAACCGCCACCCTCCGCATCATTGAGCGCGAGCCGGAGAAGACCATCAAGTTTGTTGCCGAAGGCATGCCAGTGGCAGCCAACATGTGGATTCAACTGCTGCCGTCGGGCGACAACGAGTGCGCCATGCGCTTGACCGTCAAGGCCGACCTCAACTTCTTCATCCGCCAAATGGTGGGCAAGAAGCTCGAGCAGGGCGTCGATGGTCTGGCACAGATGCTGGCATCCTTACCTTACTAGAAACAATTCACAATTCATAATTCATAATACTATAGCACGCCCCAGAGAGCGAGGGCAAGAGAGGCAATGATGAATTATGAATTATGAATTAATAATTATGAATTATGCAAAAGTTGTGGGACAAAGGATATGAGCCGACGGCGGAGATAGAGCGCTTCACCGTGGGACGCGACCGAGAGATGGACATGTATCTGGCCGAGGCCGACGTGCTTGGCTCGATGGCGCACATCACCATGCTCGAGAGCATCGGGCTTCTCGAGAAGGACGAACTGCAAGCCTTGCTGGCTGAGTTGCGTAACATCCTCGCGGAGATACGCGAGGGACGCTTCACGATTGAGGACGGCATAGAGGACGTACACTCGCAAGTCGAACTGATGCTGACCCGTCGGCTGGGCGACATGGGCAAAAAGATACACTCCGGCCGCAGTCGCAACGACCAGGTGCTGGTGGACCTCAAGTTGTTCATCCGCAAGCAGCTACGCCTCGTGGCAGAGGACGTCAAGAGTCTCTTCATCGAGCTGCAGCAGCAGAGCGAGCGATACAAAGACGTGCTGATGCCCGGCTACACCCATCTGCAGGTGGCGATGCCCAGCAGTTTCGGCCTTTGGCTGGGTGCTTACGCCGAGAGCCTTGCCGATGACCTCGTCTTCCTCCAAGCTGCCTATCGCATCACGAACCGCAACCCGCTCGGCTCAGCTGCTGGCTATGGCTCGTCGTTTCCCTTGAACAGGACGATGACGACGGAGTTGCTGGGCTTCGACTCGCTCGACTACAACGTGGTCTATGCCCAGATGGGACGCGGCAAGACGGAGCGCAACGTGGCCTTCGCCCTCGCCGGAATAGCAGGAACCGTCAGCAAGCTGGCCTTCGACGCCTGTCTCTTCAACAGTCAGAACTTCGGTTTCATCAAGTTGCCGAAGGAATGTACGACCGGTTCGAGCATCATGCCGCACAAGAAGAACCCCGACGTCTTCGAGCTGACACGCGCCAAGTGCAACAAGCTCCAGGCTCTGCCTCAACAGGTTACGCTCATTATGAACAACCTGCCCAGCGGCTACTTCCGCGACCTGCAAATCATCAAGGAAGTCTTCCTGCCCGCCTTCCAGGAGCTGCGCGACTGCCTGCAGATGGCCACCTACATCATCCATCGCCTCGAAGTGAACGAGCACATCCTCGACGACCCGCGCTACGACCTCATGTTCTCCGTCGAGGAAGTCAACCGCCTCGCCACCGAAGGGATGCCCTTCCGCGATGCCTACAAGAAGGTCGGGCTCGACATCGAAGCCGGCAAGTTCGTTCCGAGGAAAGAAGTGCACCACACCCACGAAGGCAGCATCGGCAACCTCTGCACAAAGGAAATCGCCCGTCTCTTCGAACAAACATGGAACGACTTCCACTTCGAGCGGGCCGAAAAAGCAGAAAAGGAATTGGGGGAATAAAATCGAGGCACGCTCTTATTCCAATAATGCTTAACCATTATTGCCAGAAAGGCTCACCTTTTTTCCTGAAACAAAAAACCATTTGAAATGAAAGGACACCACGCTCTTATATTATATATAATGTGTTGCTTGCTGTTAGTTGCTTGCAAGGACGATAATATCAACAACAAATTCAGCAACCTCCCCGCACGTTTGACGGTAGAAAACGTCGCACAAGCGCCCGTTCTCTTCACCGCTTGCGAAAGTGGGGGCGAATACTGCACCGTCACGGTATCGAGCGATGGCCAGCGGTTCCTCTTCACCGACGCTACGGGACACACCGATGCCATCAACATTACAGCAATAGCAGCCTATCAAAGTTATTACCCCGGATTGAGCGGCTTTATCGTTGGGAAACTTATGATTCCCGAGATAGGCGAAAATTATCCCCGCGTCGTTTGCTTCGACCGAGCCTGCTCCAACTGTTATCAGAACTACAGCATCACCAAACCTCTCCAACTGCAAATCGGTGGCTATGCGAAATGCAACAACTGCGGACGCACCTACAACCTCAACGACTGCGGCACCATCTCCGACGGCCCCGCCGGACGAAACCTCTACCGCTACCGCGTCAGCTACAACGGCAATGCGCTCATCATCGTCAACGGATAAGTCGCAAAAACAAGACAGAGGCCTTTTATCTTTCGCCCTACAATACCGCCAAAGCACAAAAACGCCATACCCAAAATAACAAATTGTTACTTTTCTCGCAATTATTTGTCTGTTTCCTATTGTATTTTCGCAAAAACGTGTATTTTTGCACGCGGATAACACAAAGAAGTTACTTTTTTATTAACAAAAAAACACATTTAAGCTATGAGAGTTATCATTGAACCAGACTATGAAAACCTGAGTCGCTGGGCTGCCGAGTATGTTGCTGCAAAGATTAACGCAGCCAATCCCACCCCAGAGAAACCCTTCAAGCTGGGCTGCCCCACAGGTTCCTCCCCACTTGGCCTCTACAAGCATCTTGTGGAGATGAACAAGGCCGGCAAGGTTTCTTTCAAGAACGTCATCACCTTCAATATGGACGAGTACGTCGGCTTGCCCGAGGAGCATCCCGAGAGCTACCACTCCTTCATGTGGACCAACTTCTTCTCCCACATCGACATCAAGAAGGAGAACGTGCACATCCTGAACGGTAACGCCAAGGACCTTGCTGCCGAGTGTGCTCAGTACGAGGCTGCCATCAAGGCAGCAGGCGGCATCGACCTCTTCATGGGCGGTATCGGCCCCGACGGACACATCGCCTTCAACGAGCCCTTCAGTTCCCTGCAGAGCCGCACCCGCGTCAAGAGCCTCACCACAGACACCATTATTGCCAACAGCCGCTTCTTCGATAACGACGTCAACAAGGTGCCCAAGACGGCCCTGACCGTCGGCGTAGGCACAGTGATGGACGCCAAGGAAGTGCTCATCGTGGCAAACGGCCACAACAAGGCTCGCGCCCTGCAGCACGCCATTGAGTGCGCCGTCAGCCAGGAGTGGACCATCAGCGCCCTGCAGATGCACCCACATGCCATCATCGTATGCGACGAAGCTGCCACCGACGAACTCAAGCACGGCACATACAAGTACTTCAAGGACATCGAGAAGAACAATCTGTAAAACCACACAGAAGATAAAGAAACTAAAGGAGTTAAGGAAGTTAAAGGAGTTAAAGGAGTTAAAGACAATAGCTGCATCCATTGCAAACGTCTTTTACTTCCCAGCGAGCACTGCAAGCGACAACTCCCTTAGCTCCTTTAACTCCATACTAAAAACTTAAAACTATGGATGGACTTATCATTGGCATCATTACCGGCATCTTGGCCGGTTTCATTGCAAGCAAACTGCAGAGCGGCACCGGAAAGGGTCTGCTTCTCGACCTCTTCCTGGGCATCATTGGCGGCATGTTCGGCGGCTGGCTCTTCGGCCTCCTGGGCATTAGCGTTGCAGGCTGGCTCGGAGAACTCGTCTGCGCTGTGGTAGGTGCAGTCATCATCCTCTGGGTTGTTTCGAAGATGAAGTAACAAACCCATCATGCAGCCCCTCCTGTCCCGGAGGGCTGTCTTTTTTTTTGACCATGAAAAAACTTACGCTCCTACTCCTCTCTGCCATCCTGTCAGCCCAGCCCTTGCAACTCGCTGCACGCCAACTGCTGACAATGAGCCGTGCCGAGCTGCTCGACAAGATCAAAGGCGGCTGGGCAGGGCAGACGATAGGCTGTGCCTATGGCGGACCTACGGAGTTCTGCTACCGCGGCGTCACCATTCCCGACGACGTCGAAATACAGTATCCCGAACACCATCTGCAGTGGCACTACGACCGTTTTCCCGGCCTCTTCGACGATGTCTATATGGACCTCACCTTCGTCAAAGTGTTCTCTGAGGAAGGTCTCGACGCGCCTGCCGAGTCGATGGCCAAGGCTTTTGCCTACGCCCCCTACCCGCTTTGGCACGCCAACCAGCAGGCACGCTACAACATCATGCACGGCTTGATGCCCCCCGAGTCGGGCTTCTGGAAGAACAATCCCCATGCCGACTGCATCGACTACCAGATAGAGAGTGACTTCGCAGGCCTCATGTCGCCGGGGATGCCCAATGCGGCTTCCGAGATTTCCGACAAGGTGGGACATCTCATGAACTACGGCGACGGCTGGTACGGCGGTGTCTTCGTCGGAGCAATGTACGCCCTGGCATTCACAGAAGATGACATCACTGCCATAGTCGAGAAGTCCCTCCGCACGATTCCCGCGAAGAGCAAGTTCCACCGGTGCATCGCCGACGTCGTCCGCTGGTATCGGGAAGACCCGACGGACTGGAAGCGCACCTGGAAACTCTACAACGAAAAGTACAGCGAGGATGTCGGCTGCCCCGAGCTCATCCTCGCTCCCGGCAATATCGACGCCACCATGAACTCCGCCTACGTCGCCATAGGACTGCTCTTCGGCGGCGGCGACTTTGGCCGGACGATGGAGATTGCCACCCGATGCGGACAGGACTCCGACTGCAATCCTGCCTCGGCTGCAGGCATCTTGGCCACGATGCAGGGCTACAGCCACATCCCCGAACAGTGGATGCCAAACCTTCGCGAGGTGGAAGACCGCCCCTTCTCCTACACCACGATGTCGCTCCGCGATGTCTATCAGAAGAGCCTCGACCTCGCCCTCATGAACATTGAAAAGAACGGCGGCAAGGTCCTCGACGACAAAGTCATCATCAAGGTGCAGAAGCCAAAGGCCGTACGCCTGGAACAGGGCTTCGTGGGCATGACGCCACAACCGCTGGCGGAAGGCATCGAACACCTCGGCAGCCCTGGTAACAACCAGAATGTCATCCAGTTCGACGGCATCGGCATCACCATCTATGGCAACATCGACTGCCCCGACAAGACCTATGAGGCACAGCTCGAAGTATGCATCGACGGTAAGACGGACCGCGTAATGACGTTCACCTCCGACTTCCATAAACGCACAGCCGACTGCCTCTACTGGAACTACGACCTCCCCGACGGGCCGCATCGCATTGAGTTCCGCCTCCTCAACCCTCGGGAGGACGCCAACATCAAAGCACACCGAGTAATAAAATATGAAAAGGAGGGGAAAAGGGGGAAGGTAAAAAAGTAAAAGGGCGAAAGACATAAGGGATAGTTATCCATATGCCTCCAGTCTGTAAAGAAATGTTAAATTGCAGCTTCAACGAAAGATTTTTCTCTTTTCACTTTTCACTTTTCACTTTTTTATCGTACCTTTGCACCGCCAAAGGAAAATGTGAAAATAAGAGATTTAGATAATAAGAAAAGGATGCTATCCTGTATTTCTACATTTCTTCATTTCATATTTTCTTATTTTCCAGAACATGGTGCCTATAGTTCAGTTGGTTAGAGCGTCAGATTGTGGTTCTGAATGTCGTCGGTTCGAGTCCGACTAGGCACCCGAAACAAAGAAAGCAAGGCCGTTGAGCCTTGCTTTTGTTTTATCCGCACCTTGCGGGTCGGCCGGCACGCCGCACTTTTCAGATAACATAGGCCGGGATTTGATTGCCATGCGGCAGGAGTGGTTCTTTGCTTGTACATGTACGTGCAATTGCTTTTACATGTACAAGCAATTGCACGTACATGTACAAGCAAAGAACTCGCCATGCGATGACAGGAAACAAAGCTGCCCGGGGAAAGCGTTTCTTTAGACCACAGACGGAGGGGATTAATAAAAATAACTTGCTTATGGTGGGTTCTAAAAATAATTATTAGAACCCAGAACCAACCATTAGTATTAATAAATCTTAAATAATAGGCAACGCATTGTCATACTAAACATCTTTTACTATCTTTGTAACGTCTTTCCGTATGCTGAAAGCCCATGGGGTAATCAGATAGCGGTGGGACACATACATACTAAAGGCGTTTTCTGGACGCTTTGGTTTTGACGCTTTGAGAATCTCGCAAATTCGAACTGATGGTCAAAAACAAAGCAACGGGAACGCCCCTTTGAGGTGTAGAATATAATTTGTCCATCGCCCTCCATGCGAAGGGTCGGGCATATATATATATACATCGGCGTGGGGCTTTCAGCGTTGTTCGGTTTTGACTATCAGGGCAATGCGAGAGCCTTCAAAGCGTGGAACCGGGCACAGAACTGGCTCCACGTTTTTTGTATGCGTGTAAACCTCCTAAAATAATAATTTGCTGCTACAGGGGCTATAGGTAGGTTAGCAGTGTTAAAATCGTTTAAGTATGAAGAGAATTTCGTTTTTTTTGTCATTGATGACAACAGTGATTACAGTAAAAGCACAAATAAGTACAGTATCATACCATGACGGTTATTGGGGGAAATGGGAAAGCCATACAACTCGCTATGAGTATCTAAATATACCTCCAAGTTTCGAGTATTCAATCTATGGGAACTATTCGGGATTTATTATCTATAGCAAATATGACCATCCTTCTGAATACTTTTTTAAGTTTCAAGCAAATTCATATGTTACTCCAGATAAGAATACTATTAAATATCATCTAAAAAATAATATATGGTATGAGTATTCCGGAACTGTTGAATATTATGTCACAGAAGCCTACCCAACCATTGAAGCTGTTTTAAGAGCATATGAATTCCCCCATTTCACATATAACTCTGGTAGCAGTGGGAACCCATGTGTAAAAAGAACAGCAAATGCAACAATTAAAATAAAGCCCTATAAGAAACGCCCTCAGTGCTACAATATATACTTTGATGGCGTTGCTGTAGGAATTGATATGGAAGATTCATATTTTAATCAATAATATTTATGAAAAAAGATAGTAATCTCAGTTCGCGTCGTGGATTTTTTAAGAAGACGGCTGGTATGGTTATACCTATGCTAGGAGCAGTCGTTGCTTCCAGCATTCCTTTTGTTTCATCTGCTACAGAGAAAACGCCACAATATTGCAAAGGCAATTGTACAGGGTTATGCACATCTTGTACAGGGGGCTGCAAAGGAGAGTGCAAAGGATGTCAAGGTAGTTGCGAGAACGGTTGTCAAACAACATGTGGCAGTGGATGTGGAAAAAATTGTCAAGGTGGATGTAATGCTGCATGCCAAAGCGGTTGCATCACAGGCTGTAAGGTCACATGTGACAGCATATGTGGCAATGCATGCATAACTGGATGCAGTGGAGGATGCAGTTCAGCATGTACTGGCGGATGCGGTGGAAGTTGTTCTGGTAATTGTCGTGGTG
>CAMKTM010000106.1 GCA_946415695.1 uncultured Prevotellaceae bacterium
TCTTTTTCAGCATATACTATACATAGCAATCGCTTTGCCATTACAATATATTCTGTTATCCTATTTTGATTTTCGCTTGCAAAGATACAAAAAAAAGAAGAATGATGGATAAAGGAATAAGAATAAATTTATAAAAAGTGATGTTTTTATGAAGTAATAGAATGATTATTGAAGAAAAAGATGTATCTTCGCAGCATGAAAGACGCTATTTCCACCAGAAAAGGGCTTCTCGCATTAAGTCCGCTCGTTGTCTTCATGCTTCTCTACTTGTTTTTAAGTCTTGCAGCAGACGACTTCTATGCGGTTCCCCTAACGGTAGCATTCCTTGCGGCTTCCCTTTTCAGTCTGTTCATTATCAGGGGCGAAACCGTCAGTCGTCGCTTCAGCCATCTTGCCGAAGGGGCGGCTTCTCCGGGAGTGATGCAGATGCTTTGGATCTTCATACTTGCTGGAGCTTTCGCCGCCACTGCAAAGCAGATGGGAGCCATTGATGCTACGATACAACTGGCTCTGACGGCTGTCCCGCCTGGCTTTGTCCTGAGCAGTCTGTTCATTGCTGCCTGCTTCATTTCGCTCAGCACGGGCACCAGCGTCGGCACGATAGCCGCCCTTGCTCCCATTGCCAGCAATATGGCTTCTCAGACGGGAAGCAATATGGCTATGATGGTGGCGATTGTGGTGGGCGGAGCATACTTCGGCGACAATCTGAGCTTCATTTCCGACACGACTATTGTGGCATCGCAGACGCAAGGTTGCGAGATGAAGGACAAGTTCCGCGCCAACATCTGGATTGCTTTGCCTGCTGCTATCATCTGTATGGCGCTCTATGCCTGCCTGCCTGACGTCACCGTCGAGCCCGAACAATTGGGTGATGTATGTTATCCTGCCATTATACCTTATTTATATATTATAGTGGCGGCGCTTGCCGGCATGAATGTCATGCTTGTACTTGCTTCAGCCACTGTTTTCGCAGGCTTGATAGGAATTGTTTCCGGCGCATTGACGCCTTTCGGATGGCTGCGAGCCATGAACGATGGCATCATGGGCATGAGCGAGCTTATCATCGTGACATTGCTTGCAGCAGGTCTCATGCAAGTCATCCGTCGGGCAGGCGGCATCGACTGGCTCATGCAACTCTTCAACAAACGCGAAGGAAGTCGCAGGAAAGCTGAGTTGAGTATGGCGACGATGGTGGTGCTGACGGACTTCTGTACTGCCAACAACACTATTGCCATTCTGAGCGTTGGGCCTTTGGCAAAACAATTGGCAAAGCGATACGACATTGAGCCCAAACGAGCGGCAAGCATCCTCGACACCTTCAGCTGCATGGCCCAGGGCATCTTACCGTACGGTGCACAGATGCTCATAGCAAGCGGATTTGCTGCCGTCAATCCACTCGACATCATTCCCCACCTCTACTATCCATACATCCTCGGTGCTGTGGCACTGATGAATATCTGCCTCCCCCAGCCCCTCCTGAAGGAGGGGAGAAAATTATGAATTGTGAATTATGAATTATGAACTCATAAGCAAGTATTTCTCTCTGACCGACAGACAGAAAGAACAGTTTGCTGCGCTTGATGCGCTCTACCGCGATTGGAACAGCAAGATAAACGTCATCTCGCGCAAGGACATAGACAATCTCTACGAACATCATGTCCTGCACTCTCTCGCCATAGCCGAACTGATTCGCTTCAAGCCAGCTACGAGCATTATGGACCTCGGCACGGGCGGCGGCTTTCCTGGCATTCCGCTTGCCATTATGTTTCCGGAAGCGAACTTCCATCTCGTTGATTCTATCGGCAAGAAGATTCGCGTCTGCGATGAGGTCTGCAAAGCGCTGGAACTGAAGAATGTCTCGACCGCGTGGTGCAGAGCCGAAGAGGTGAAGCAGCAGTTCCACTTCGTCGTGTCGAGAGCCGTGATGCCCCTACCCGACCTCGTGAAGATAATTCGCCAACGCATCAGCCGCGAACAGTTCAACGGCCTGCCCAACGGGCTCATCTGCCTCAAAGGAGGAGAACTTGAGAACGAAGCAAAGCCCTTCGGCAAAGCTGCGCAGATAACATCATTAAATGAATACTTTGAAGAGGAGTTCTTCGAGACAAAGAAACTGGTTTATTTACCCTTATAATTATTATAATGAGTCCGACGAAATCAAATCGCCACATTAACTCACGACAATCAATGCGACATAAAAACGTAGTTCAGGAAGACAATCGTCCTTTGGGTTGATTTCAATAAGAGCGTGCCTCGTTGGCAATAAGAGCGTGCCTCGTTGGCAATAAGAGCGTGCCTCGTTGACAATAAAGGCGTGCCTCGTTTATCAAGACAACGCATGACGTTTTCTTCCACCCCAAACTCTTAATCCCTAATCTCTATTCCCTAATCCAACCTCTAACATGAAATACATCTCTTTCACTTTCAACCCCATTCAGGAAAACACTTATCTGATTTGGGACGAGACAACACTCGAAGCCGCCATCGTGGATGCAGGCACTTGGAACAGACAAGAAGAACAGTTGCTCGAAGGCAGCATTGCTGCTCATGGCTTGAAAATGAAGTATGCCTTGCAGACACATGCACACTTCGACCATACCTTTGGCCTGCCTTTCGTATATCGCACCTATAAGGTTTCCCCTATCCTTCATGTTGACGAAGCCGACACATACCGGCAGATGCCCGATATGGCTGCACGCTTCGGATTGAACGTCGGAGGCGGGATGCCTCCTATCGGGAAACTGCTGAATGACGGCGACGAACTGAAACTTGGCGAAACCGTCGTTCGCCTTATCCACACACCCGGACACACCACGGGCTCCGCCTCGTACTATATTCCCGACGCACAGCTTCTCCTCAGCGGAGACACTCTTTTCAAGCAGAGCATAGGGCGTACAGACCTGCCCGGCGGAGACTTGGAGGCAGAACTCTTCAGCATCAAAAACAAATTGTTCACACTTCCCGATGACACTGCCGTCCTGCCCGGTCACGGACCAACTTCAATAATCGGCTGGGAAAAACAGCACAATTACTGCCTCTGAAGCAGAAGGCGCTCTCTCCAGCAAGAAGTCTGAAGAACCTTAATGTGCAGTCCGCTTATAACAAGAAAACCACCACATGTTCGTGGTGGCTTTTCTTGTTCTTCCCTTAGAGGGGTGCTATACGATGCCTTGCGCCATCATAGCTTTTGCGACCTTCATAAAGCCGGCGATGTTTGCGCCTTTGACGTAGTTAACGTAATCGCCCTCGCGGCCGTACTTGACGCACTGCTCGTGGATGCCTGACATGATTTGGTGCAAGCGCTTGTCCACCTCCTCGGCCGTCCAGGAGATTCGCATCGAATTCTGCGTCATCTCAAGACCTGAAGTTGCCACGCCACCTGCATTCACTGCCTTGCCAGGAGCGAAGAGCTGACGGGCTGCGATGAACTTCTCGGCGGCTTCGGCCGTGCAACCCATGTTGCTGACCTCGGCTACACAAAGCGGCTTGTTGGCCAGTATCTTGTCTGCATCCTCACCGTTCAGTTCGTTCTGTGTTGCGCAAGGCAGATAAATGTCGGCTTTCTGCTCCCACGGCTTCTTGCCCTCGAAGAAGGTCGAGCCAGGGAACTGCTCTGCGTATGGCTGGCAGATGTCATTACCACTGGAACGAAGTTCGAGAAGATAATCAATCTTCTTTGCATTCAAACCTTGAGCATCATAGATGTAACCATCTGGTCCACTGATGGTGATGACCTTTGCTCCAAGCTCTGTAGCCTTCTTCGCAGCGCCCCAAGCCACATTGCCAAAGCCACTCAGCGCCACCGTCTTGCCCTTGATGTCGAGCCCGTGCGTCTGCATCATCTGGTTGACAAAGTAAAGCGCACCAAAGCCTGTCGCCTCGGGTCGCAGAATGCTTCCGCCCCATTCCAGACCTTTGCCGGTAAGTGTTGCAGCATGGAACTGTGTGGTGAGCTTCTTGTACATGCCAAAGAGGTACCCAATTTCGCGGCCGCCTACGCCAATGTCGCCTGCTGGAACGTCCACATCGGGACCGATGTACTTGAAGAGTTCCGACATAAAGGCTTGGCAGAAGCGCATGATTTCAGCGTCGCTCTTGCCTCTTGGAGAAAAGTCGGAGCCGCCTTTGCCACCGCCCATAGGCAATGTGGTGAGGGCATTCTTGAAGGTCTGTTCGAAGCCGAGGAACTTCAGAATGCTGAGGTTGACTGAACTGTGGAAACGAAGGCCGCCCTTGTACGGACCAATCGCGCTGTTGAACTGCACACGATAGCCCAGATTGACTTGCACTTCACCCTTGTCGTCCACCCAGGGCACACGGAAAGTGATGATGCGTTCCGGCTCGACAATGCGCTCCACTATCTTTGCTTTCTCGAATTCAGGGTGCTGGTTATAAACATCCTTGATGCTGTCCAGCACTTCGCGAACAGCCTGCAGGTACTCTCTTTCGCCTGGATGCTTCTGCTCCAAGCCTTGCATAATTTTTTCTACAATCATGGTATTATAATTTACAATTTAACATTTAGCTATTTATTTCTCTCCCCTTTTGGGGGAGCTGGAGGGGGCTTTATCCAAGTTCGTCGCACTCTTTGAGCCAGGCATCGGAGCTTGCATCGCTTGGCATGCGCCAGTCGCCTCGAGGACTGAGCGAGCAACTGCCCACTTTAGGCCCGTCTGGCATACAGCTCCGCTTGAACTGCTGCGAGAAGAAGCGACGGCAGAAGGTCTTGAGCCATTTGCGGATGGTTGCATCGTTGTACTTCTGTCCGAAAGCCTGACGAGCCAAGAGATATATCTTGGCAGGACGGAAGCCCCAACGGAGCATGTAATAGAGGAAGAAATCGTGCAGCTCGTAAGGGCCAACGAGGTCTTCTGTCTTCTGCGTGATGTTGCCTTGCTCGTCAGCGGGAATGAGTTCGGGCGAGATGGGTGTATCCACGATGTCGAGCAGCGTCTGCTTCGTGCTTTCGTCCTTTGTCCGCTCTGCCACCCAGTTGACGAGATGCCTTACCAATGTCTTTGGCACAGATGCATTTACGCCATACATCGACATGTGGTCGCCGTTGTATGTTGCCCAACCGAGCGCCAGTTCGCTGAGGTCGCCCGTGCCCACCACGAAGCCATTCATCTGGTTGGCAGCGTCCATCAGGATTTGGGTACGTTCGCGAGCCTGACCGTTCTCGTAGGTCGTGTCGTGCTTCTCTATGTCGTGACCGATGTCGTTGAAGTGCTGGATGCAAGCCTCCTTGATGCTTATCTCGCGAATGGTGATGCCTAGCAACTTCATGAGGTTCACGGCATTCGTATAGGTGCGGTCTGTCGTGCCGAAGCCTGGCATGGTGATGCCCACGATGCCGCGTCTGTTCTTGTTCAGTCTGTCGAATGCTCCGACACAGACAAGCAGGGCAAGTGTCGAGTCGAGACCTCCGCTGATGCCAACCACAACGGTTTCTGCGCCAGTGTGTTGTATGCGTTTAGCCAAACCTTCTGTTTGAATGTCGAATATCTCTTGACAACGTTCGTCGAGGCGTGATCCGCTTGGTACAAAGGGATGCGCATCGATGACTCTGGTCAAAGAGAACGGGCGGGCAGGGACACGCTCCGTGTCAACAATTATGGAGCAGGGGGCAAGGGGCGAGGAGCATGAGAAAACATTCTGCCCAGACATTCCTCTTGCTCCTTGCTCCTTACTTCTTGCTCCTAATTGTGCTGCAGTCGAAGCGAATGTCGTGTTCCGTCTGCGTTCGGCACGAATGCGCTCCACGTCAATCTCCGTTTCGAGCATCTGAGCCTCGAACTGATGGCGTTTCGCTTCTGCCAGAAGTAGGCCGTTCTCGTAGATGAGACCTTTGCCCGAGAAGACGACATCCTGCGTGCTTTCGCCGAAGCCGCAAGCGCTATAGACGTAGCCGCAGATGCATCGGGCGCTCTGCTGGGCAAGCAGGTTCTGCAGGTAGGTGTATTTGCCCACCAAATCGTTGTCGGCACTGAGGTTGAAGATGATGTTGGCACCTTGCAGAGCGAGCATCGAGCTTGGCGGAACGGGAGCCCAGAGGTCTTCGCAAATCTCTACGCCAAACATACAGGAAGGCGTCGAGAAAACCAGTTTCGTGCTGACCGTGACCTGCTGTCCGCAGATGAGCACCGTGCCCTCGGGCACATCGGCACCGCTCTGGAACCAGCGCTTCTCGTAGAACTCTCGGTAGTTCGGCAGGAACGTCTTTGGCACAAGCCCCAGAATCTTGCCGTGCTGCACGACGGCCGCGCAGTTGAGCAGGGCGCCGCGATAAGGCACGGGCAGGCCGACAATGCTGATGATGTTCAGACTGCGGGTCGTGTTCATCAAGTGGATGAGCGCCATTTCAGCCTCGTCGAGCAGGAGTTGTTGCCCGAAGAGGTCGCCGCAGGAATAACTGGTCAGCGAGAGTTCCGGCAGGCAAATGATTTCGATGCCCTTGCCCTCGGCCTGAATGACGAGCGACTCAATCTGTTCTACATTGTACTGTGGGTCGGCAACCTTTACCGATGGAATGGCCGCAGCCACTTTGACAAATCCGTGATTCACCTTATTTTGATTACTGTTTGATGATTTACTATCTACTATTTGCACGCAAAGTTACGATAATAATTCGATACGGCAAAGAAAAAAAGAGAAAAAGAAACACATTGTCTTCAACAAATGATAGTCCTAATGATAAAGAAATGGCACTTTTTTAGTCTTCTACCGTTTGCAATTAAAATAATCTTCGTATCTTTGCAACATGTTCGGGGAGAAATCCGAGCTAACAAAGAAGCATTCGCTATTATTTCGCGTTGAACCAATATGCCTAGGAAACAAATTGGGATAAGATACGCTCAGAAGTAATAGAGATATGGTTGCTGGAAATGGCATCCATTCCTACCTGTATATAGCATGCAATCACGTCAAAGGCGTGGTGCACACTTATAGGTAGGATGGGGCCCAAATTCCTAGGCATACCCCAGTTCAACGCATAAGGATGGCATCACGCTTTCTTTATGCGCAAAGGCGATTGATAGTTGATGCAGAGAGGCTTAAAACTATCAATCGTTATGGCAAACAAAAATCTTAATGCAGCCAAGACTGCGAAGAAGGATGAGTTCTACACGCAGATGGCAGACATCGAGCGCGAGTTGCAGCACTATTGGCAGCACTTCGCCAACAAGGTCGTGCTCTGCAACTGCGACGACCCCTACGAGAGTAACTTCTTCAAATACTTTGCCCTTAACTTCAACCAACTGGGCTTGAAGAAACTTATCTGCACTTGCTTCGATGGCTCGCCCGTGCAGGGCAACGAACTCCTGCTCGACTTTGGCGACTTCAGCGATGACCCCAAGAAGGTTGCCTACAAGGTAGAGATAACGGAAGTCCGAGACCTTAATGGCGATGGCGCCGTTGACTTGGCAGACGTGCAGTATCTGCTGAAGAACGACAAGAACGCCATCTCCCTGCTCAAGCAGCACGGCGACTTCCGCAGCGCAGAATGTATCGAACTGCTAAAGCAAGCGGACATCGTCGTTACCAACCCGCCGTTCTCGCTCTTTAGGGAATACATCGGGCAGTTAATGCAGTATGAGAAGAAGTTCTTGATTGTAGGAAATCAAGGAGCAATAATATATAAAGAGATCTTCCCATGTGTTATAAATAATAAAATATGGTTGGGTTATGGATTCAAAGGAGGAGCTGCACATTTTGTTTCGCCATATGAGGATAACGCAACAGCAAGTGACCACAAAGAAGGCATGATAAGAGTTTCAGGGGTTCATTGGTTCACAAATTTAGAAATACCAAAGAGAAACGACCCGATAGACCTTATCAATAAATACACCTCTGAAGAATATCCGACATATGATAATTATGATGCAATCAATGTTGATAAGACCCAAGATATACCTTGTGATTATCCTGGAGTGATGGGAGTTCCAATTACCTTTCTCGATAAATATAATCCAGAACAGTTTGAAATTTTGGGAATGTGTGAGAATATGGATTTATACCATCTTAAAACCAAAATGTACACTACAGAAGAATGTAGAGCAGCATATTTCAAAAAGTTTGGTAAGAAAGGAACATATGACTTAAATGCAAGCGGCGTTATAATAAAAAACGGAATTAAGGAAAAAGTCTATTCACGCATCCTCATCCGCAACAAACACCCTCAAACGCTATGAAGCCCATAAGTAACTA
>CAMKTM010000107.1 GCA_946415695.1 uncultured Prevotellaceae bacterium
CCTAAGTGAGACTTACTGACTGGATACAATAGAAGCCCCCACAATGTGGAGGCTTTCTTTTTTTCTCCCCCTAAAGGGGGTTGGGGGGTCTATACTATTCCTTGAGCCATCATAGCTTTAGCAACCTTCATGAAGCCGGCCACGTTGGCGCCCTTCACGTAGTTGACATAGCCGTCGGGCTGTGTGCCGTACTTCACGCAGTTCTCGTGGATGTTCTCCATGATCCAGAGCAGCTTGGCATCTACCTCTTCTGCACTCCAGCTGAGACGCTCGCTGTTCTGCGACATTTCGAGACCGCTGACAGACACGCCGCCTGCATTCGATGCCTTACCCGGAGAGTAGAGAATCTTGGCTTCCTGGAAGACGCGGATGGCGCCGGGAGTGCTGGGCATGTTGGCACCTTCGGCCACGGCAATCACGCCGTTGGCTACCAGAGCCTTTGCCTGCTCTTCGTTCAGCTCGTTCTGAGTGGCGCAAGGCAGAGCGATGTCGGCCTTCTCGAACCAGGGCTTTGCACCGTCGCCCACGTACTTGGCTGTCGGATACTTATCGACATATTCCTTGATGCGGCCACGATAAACCTGCTTCAGCTCCATGATGTAGTCGAGCTTAGCGCGGTCGATGCCGTCTGGATCGTAGATGTAACCGTCAGAGTCACTCATTGTCATCACCTTGCCGCCGAGCTGCAATACCTTTTCGGCAGCATACTGAGCCACGTTGCCGGCACCGGAGATGAGCACCTTCTTGCCCTCGATGGTCTCGCCCTTCGTCTTCAGCATGGCACGGAGGAAATATACGGTGCCGTAACCCGTTGCCTCGGGACGAATCAGCGAACCGCCAAACTCGAGGCCCTTGCCAGTCAGCACACCGCTGTACTCGCGGGTCAGCTTCTTATACATGCCGAACATGTAGCCTACCTCACGACCGCCTACGCCGATGTCACCAGCTGGAACGTCCGTGTCAGGACCGATGTGGCGAGTCAGCTCCAGCATGAAGGCTTGGCAGAAACGCATCACTTCGGCATTGCTCTTACCACGAGGGCTGAAGTCGGAGCCGCCCTTGCCGCCACCCATAGGCAGCGTGGTCAGCGAGTTCTTGAAAGTCTGCTCGAAAGCGAGGAACTTCAGGATGCCCAGGTTCACGCTCGAGTGGAAACGGATGCCGCCCTTGTAGGGGCCTATAGCGTTGTTGTGCTGGATGCGATAACCCATGTTGGTCTGAATCTGACCCTTGTCGTCCATCCAAGTCACACGGAACTGATAAACACGATCGGGAATGCAAAGGCGTTCGATGAGGTTCACCTTCTCGAACTCGGGGTGCTTGTTGTACTCTTCTTCGATGGTGCCAAGCACCTCTTCTACTGCCTGATGATACTCGGGTTCATTGGGGAAGCGTCTTTTCAGATCTTCCAAGACTTTCTTTGCGTCCATAGAATAAATAATTAGTTAAGCTAATGGTTGTTTTTGTTATCCGGGTGCAAATGTACAGCAAAAAGTTCAATCCTGCAACTTTTTGAAAGGAAAAATTAGAAAAAGGTCGCTTTTTGCTATATTATTTTGCATAAGCAAGCGGGAAGATGCATATTTCTGCACTTTTATCGACATTTTGCAGAGCCAAAGCACAGTTGGCGAGCGTGGAGCCGGTCGTCATCACGTCATCCACCAGGACGAGGCGTTTGCCACGCCACTCGTCGGGGATGTCGATGGCTTTGTAGATGCCCTCTGCGTTCTTGATGCGAGCCTCGCCTTTCAATGTAGATTGTAGCTTACGGTTCTTCGTGCGCTTCAGGAGGTTTACGACAGGCAGTCCAGTCACTTCGGCCATCCCTCTTGCCAGCATCTCGGCCTGGTTGTAGCCGCGCTCCCAGCGTCGCCATCGCGTCAGCGGCACGGGGACAAGCGCATCGACGCCCTCGAAGAAATCCAGCCTCTCTGCCTCCAAAGCAGCCCAATGACCAAGTCTTACGGCATTGTCGCTCATCCCGTGGAACTTGAAGTCGATGACAAGATTGTGGTACGGCGAGTTGTGATTGTAGGCGAGGAACGTCGTAGAGCGTTGCACGTTGACCTTGTCCCAGACCGACCGAAGCATGGGGTTGTCAATAATGTTCGGTATGTGATGGCGAGGCAAGCCGATGGCGCAGTAAGCACACATCACGTCCTCGTTCTGCATCAGCAACTTCCCGCACACAGGGCATAGCCTCGGCAGCAGCAGCTCCTTCAGGTCGGAAAGGATGTTCATCCCTTTCGTGTATTATTAAAGATGTAATATGGGCAGAGCGTTAAGCATCAGCGAAAGCCATGCCGTCTGCAAGGGTGACTTGGAGTTTGGTATATTCCGAATGGAAGTCGTTCTTCAGTCGCTCCAAGTAGCGTCGGCTTTCCCAATGGCACATAGGGAGGTCGTGCAGGAGGTAGTTGCCGCAAGCCTCCGGACGTGTTGCAGGCACCTCATTCTGCGGCAATATCCACTCCAGGCATTCAATGGTCAGCTGCCGCATGTCCTCCACGGTGAAGTTACCTGTCATAATAATGTACATTCCCGTCAGGCAACCCATCGGCCCGACATACACCACATCATCCTTCACCCGCGAGTTGCGGAACCACGTGGCCATCAGATGCTCCAAACTATGTATGGCTGCAGGCGCAACTGCCGGTTCCTTGTTTGGTTCTGTGATGCGCAGGTCGAAGGTGGTGAAGCCACGGTCTTCCCTGGAAACATATATGCCGGGCTTCAGATTCGTGTGGTCAATGGTAAAACTTTGTATGACTTCCATTATCGTTACGTATTTGAATTGATATTATAAGTTATGTAGCAAATAATTTCTGCAAAGGTAAACATTTTAGTCGAGAAGTGCAACTCAGTTTCTATTGTTTCGCCTTTTTGCAGAGAAAGTTGCAACTCTCTGGGCCATTTTAAGGGGAAAAGTGTGTATTTGTAGCAACGAAATCACAATTAAAAACAAATCATTCAATATCAAAAAACTTAAATAATCATAACACATCATTCATAGTTCACAGATTTTTTGTACCTTTGCTTTGCGAATAGCATTAACATTATAAACATAATAAGACTATGGCAACAACAATCAAAGACCTCGATCCTCAGATTATTTGGAAGAACTTTTATCTCTTGACCCAAGTGCCGCGCCCGAGCGGACACCTCGAGAAAGTGCAGCAGTTCCTGCTCGACTGGGCAAAGGAGCACGGCATAGAAGCCTTCAAGGACGGTGCCGAGAACATCGTGATGCGCAAGCCTGCCACGCCGGGCCGCGAGAATGCAAAGACTGCGGTGCTGCAGGCCCACATGGACATGGTGCCGCAGAAGGTGGACGAGAGCACGCATAACTTCGAGACCGACCCCATCGAGACCTTCATCGACGGCGACTGGGTGAAGGCGAAGGGAACGACGCTGGGCAGCGACGACGGCATGGGCGTGGCAGCCATCATGGCGGTCATGGAGAGCACGGACATCAAGCACGGCCCGCTGGAAGCCCTCATCACAGCAGACGAAGAGACGTGCATGTACGGCGTCAACCATCTTTCGGCTGACACGCTGAAGGGCGACATCCTCTTGAACATCGACAACGAGACGATGGGCGAGTTCGTGATTGGTTCAGCAGGCGGCGTCAACATCAACGCCACGATGCAGTACAAGGAGGTTGCCCTGGAAGAGGGTGACATTGCGGTCAAGGTATCGCTCAAGGGCCTCCGTGGTGGTCACAGCGGACTGGAAATCAACGAGGGCCGCGCAAATGCCAACAAGCTGATGGCCCGCTTTGTCCGTCAGGCGATTGCCGACGATGAGGCGCGTCTCTGCTCATGGCAAGGCGGCAATATGCGCAACGCTATTCCTCGTACGGCAACCGTCGTGATGGCCGTTCCTCTGGAGAACTACGACGACTTCTGCGAGCTGGCTCAGTACTGTCAGCAGGTCTTCAACGACGAGTTTCGCGGCGTAGAGGAAGGCATCACGCTGTCTGTCGAGACGACGGCCATGCCTGCCGGTCGCGTGCCGGAAGAGATACAGGACAACCTGGTCGATGCTATCATGGCTTGTCACGACGGCGTGCTGAGGAACATCCCCAGCATCCCATCGGTCGTAGAAACGAGCTCCAACCTCGGCATCATCAACATCGGCGGCGGCGAGGCAAGCATCCTCATCCTGGCTCGCTCAAGCAACGAGACGATGATGGAGTACATCCAGGAGATGCAGGAGAGCTGCTTCGCGATGGCAGGCATGAAGGTGGAATACGGCGGACAGTACGGTGCTTGGCAACCGAACTTCGATAGTCCCATTGTAGCCAAGATGGTGGAGGTCTATCGAAACGTCTTAGGCGAGGAAGCCAAGGTGGAGGTTTGTCATGCAGGCTTGGAGTGCAGCATCATCGGCGGCGTTTATCCGAAGATGGATCTCGTGAGCTTCGGTCCCACGTTGCGCAGCCCCCACACTCCCGACGAACGTTGCAACATCCCAAGCGTTGCGAAGTTCTGGCCGTTCCTCAAGGCTTTGCTCGAAGAGATTTAATGTTTAATTGTTTGCTTATACATGTACAAGCAATTGCACGTACATGTATAAGCAATTGCTTGTACATGTATAAGCAAGCAACTACCCCTGTGAAGTTATGAAACGTTTCCTTGTCTTCTTCCTTGTTATCTGTTTTGTGCTCGGTGTGCATGCAGGTAAAAACGATGCTGTCGTCGTGGCTTACGTCACGTCATGGACTAAGGTGATGCCCGACCCGACGGTGATGACGCACATTAATTATGCTTTCGGGCACGTCAATGAGCAGTTCAATGGCGTCCGTATCGATAATGAGCAGCGGCTTCGCGACATCATCGCCCTGAAGAAGCAGCAGCCCAAACTGCGCGTCATGCTCAGCATAGGCGGGTGGGGTAGCGGTCGCTTCAGCGAGATGGCAGCCAGCGAAACCAATCGCATGGCCTTTGCCAAGGACTGCCGCCGCATTTGCGACGAGCTGGGACTGGACGGCATCGACATTGACTGGGAGTACCCCACGCAGAAGAGCGCCGGCATCAGCGCCTCGCCAAACGACACGGAGAACTTCACCCTGCTGATACGCGACCTCCGCAAGGCCCTGGGCAGCAAACTCTGGCTCACTCTTGCCAGCGTTGGCAGCGCACAGTTCATCGACTTCAAGAGCTGCGTGCAGTACCTCAACATGGTCAACGTCATGGCTTACGACATGGGCAATGCACCCAAGCACCACTCGGCGCTCTACCGCTCGAAAATCGTCGGCTGGCTCTGTGCGTCGGATGCTGTGGAAGCGCATCGCAAGGCTGGTGTACCCGACGAGAAGATTGTGCTGGGTATGCCTTTCTACGGAAGGGGCAAGAGCGGCGTGTATATGAAGTATCGCGACCGCGACAAGCACACAGAGACAGAGGTGTGGAGCAACACATCGAAGGCACCCTTCCTCAAAGATGAGAACGGCGAGCTGGTCATCGGCTATGAGAGTCCGAGGTCGATTGCCGCGAAGTGCGCCTACATCAAGCAGCAAGGTTTGCGAGGCGCGATGTATTGGGAATATGCCGACGACAACGAACAGGGCGACCTGCAAAGAGCCGTCTGGCAAGGCGTGCTGCAAAGCGATAAGCAGCGGAGCAAGGCCTGTCAGAAGGCGGCACAGCGTCTGGCTTCTGTCCTGAAAGAGAATCAGAAGCGAGAAGACATTTCGCCCGACAGCTTCTTCTACGATTGGCGGCAGCTCAAGGCTGAGATGCTCGCTGAGAAAGACCCGACGGCACAAGCCATCTACCGGGCTGCAATGGCCCACATGCTTTGCCAGAACCGATGGCGTTCGCAAGGCTATGGACGCAAGACCTCAAGCCACCCCGACAGCATACAGGAGTGGAGCATTAAGGAATACAATGACTATGCCATCAAACTCTATGCCCAGGCTATGCAAGACCCTGATGCCTTGCACCGTTGCAAAGTGGCAAACATAAAACCTTTGGCTGTGCCAGGCAAGGACGACGCTATCTTCGACGGCGACCTGCTCTATCTCATCTGGCAGACTTTCCAGGATGATTGCCATGCAAGGGGGAAAGGTCTTTTCCCGCATTACAAGGACATCATAGACGTTTACCGCAGACACGGACAGAGAGAGGCAGCATTGCTGCTACGCATCGATTCGCTCGAAGAAGCCCCACTCCCAACCTCTCCTCGGGTAGGGAAGCTTTCGGATGCCAATCCCCTCTCATCAGGGGAGAAGTCGAGGGAGGAACTTTTGCTTCGTCTTCGCGATGAATATATCGACTTGCCCGCTTGCGCCGACGTCTTTATGCTGCTTGCCAAGCTGCCAGGCAAGTCGAATCAGGAGCGGCAAGACCTGCTGGAAGAAGCGTTGCGACGCTATCCTAAGAGCCGGCAGGCAAACGAACTGAAGAACCGCATCGCAGAGCTTCGACAGCCGAGCTTGAGGACACGTTTCAACGAGATGTGCTATCCCGACAAGGACTACGACATCCCCTTGGAGATTAAGAACATGCAGTCGGGCAGCATCGCAGTCTATCGTCTGCCGATTGGCTTTAAGTTCAGCGATGATGACAAGGCAGGGACAAAGCTTGAACAAGTACGCGCAAACGGTACGCTCGTGGAGACTTTACCCATTTCGATGGAGGGTGTCGAGGTCCTCGAAACAAAGAAAGATACCTTGCGCTGGCACTCTCCTGGTTTCGGATGCTATGCTTTTGTCTTGGATGGCACGACTCAGGAGAAGACCCTCTCTAACTCCCCCTTAAAGGGGGAGGACTCAGGGAAGAAAGCCTCCCCTTTAAGGGGAGGTTTGGAAGGGTCTTCAAGTGTTGTTCACCAGTTCGATGTTTCGGCCCTCACCTTTATAAATGTCTCTTTGCCCGACGGCAAACGGCGCATTATGGTGACGGATGCGATGAGCGGCGAACCGCAGCAAGGCGTCAAGGTCGTGTTCTACAATAGGACACAGCAGGAATACACCAAGCTCGAGGAACAGACTACCGACAGCCGAGGCATTGTTGAGGCCTCTTTCGACGACAACAAACGTAATCTGTATGTTGAGCTTTCGCGAGGCGAGGACAAGGCTTTCGGCAAGAAGAATCTGGGTTGGCGCTATTATTCCGACAAGGCCGAAGACCTCCATCATCGCATCAATGTCTTTACCGACCGCAGCATCTATCGTCCGGGACAAACAGTCTATGTGGGCGGCTTTGCTTACTGCTGGCAGCACGGCGAAGTGCCAAAGGCTGAAGAAAGGACAGACCTGAAGCTCACGCTTATCGATGCGAACGGTCAGGAAATCATGGAACACACCTTGAAGACCGACGAGTTCGGCTCCTTGACGGATAGTCTGCAATTGCCCGAAACAGGTTTGCCAGGCAGCTACCACATTCGCCTCGACGGCTGGCTCCACTATTTCCGTGTCGAAGAGTATCGTCGTCCCACTTTCCAAGTCGAGATGGACGAGGCTCCGGCCATCACACTTCCGGTTGACAGCATTACCTTGACAGGCAAGGCTTTGACGTATAGCCAGTGGCCGGTTGCTGGGGCGAGGGTTACAGGAACGTACCAATGGCAGCAAAGCTGGTTGTACAAGCGTTTCAGCCTAAGCGAGACACACGACATTGACACCCTTTACACCGACGAGGAAGGCAAGTTCAGTATCACCGTTCCCGTATCGAAGGAGCTCACGAAGGAAGACTTGCGATGGGGGCAGACGCTTCAGCTCTCTGTCGATGTGCTGAGTGCTGAAGGCGAAACGCAGCAGGGCAGCATCCGAGTACCGCTTTGCAGCACGCCGCTCCGCATGAGTGGCAATGTGCCGGAACAGCAGAACCGCGAGTCTTTAAGGCCGTGGCGCTTCGACCTCTATTCAAGCAACGACAAACCAGTAGAGGGCGATGTGCTTTGTTTCCTGTCGCAAGATGGGAAGGAAGTCAAGAACTTCTACATCCCGGCAAACCGCGACACCATTCCCGACGTGCTTCGAAGCCTTCCATCCGGCGTGTACGACCTCGTGGCAAAGGCCGGAGGTCAATGGTC
>CAMKTM010000108.1 GCA_946415695.1 uncultured Prevotellaceae bacterium
ACAAATAGTAAAGCCTTCCAGGCTTTCTGCCCCTTTGGCGTGTCCCAAGCCCCTGGGCTGACAGCTTAATGGCCTTTGACTTTCCCTTCGGCCGTCGACCTTTGGTTCTTCGGCTAAAGCCTCAGGCGCAGGCGGAACAGGCCGATTTTACCGGACACTAATAAACAAAAAGCAGCCGCTCCCTTCAGAGGGGGCAGCTGCTTTTTCTTTTGCCTCGTACCTCTCCCTGCGGGGAGGAGGTGTCATTGCTCTGTGAACTCCTATCGCCCCGGAACGAGGGATGCGGGAAGGAGCTTTTGAGGTTTCGTCGCTGTAGAACTTTTTTTGCTTATGCTTCTGCGAACTGGTCTTTACCCACACCGCACAGGGGGCATTC
The DNA here is from genome assembly GCA_946415695.1 of uncultured Prevotellaceae bacterium. Taxonomy (GTDB): domain Bacteria; phylum Bacteroidota; class Bacteroidia; order Bacteroidales; family Bacteroidaceae; genus Physcousia. The sequence continues at coordinate 377 of CAMKTM010000108.1, forward strand.
AAAGTCCTCGGGAACTTCCTCCCACGGGGTGCCGGGGGCAATGCCCTTTTCGGGTACTCCTACTTCTGGGTCATACTCCCATCCGCATACTTCACATACGTACTTTGCCATGACTTTAACTGTTTTTATTGGTTGAACTATTATCTTTACTTAAGTATCTGAGGTTAAGTTCGAGACCCCTCTCCATCTCCCCGAGGGGAGACTTGCTGCCGCGAAGAACTCTCCCCCTCGGGGGAGATGGAGAGGGGTCTTGCCCTACTTCTTTTCCTTTATGAGTTTGTCAATCTCCGAAAATTCTTCTCCGAGGTTGAGGTTGAGGTAGATGCGATAAAGCGGGGAAGCCCAAAGGTCTTGTTCCTCGGGAAGCAGTTGCCGCACTTTTTCCATGCATGGACGAGCCAACCGATAGAGCTCTTGCACGGTTTTCTTGTCCTCCATGTACTTCGGGTCGTTGATGTCCTTGCAACTTGTTTCTTCAAAGACAACGATTTTGTTGAGGTATGCCAGGCCTTTGTTGTAGTAGGCATTGGCGAAATCGGGCTGGAGAGCAATGGTGCTGTCGGCACTGGCTATGCAGGCATCGTAATCCCCTTCGGCCAAGTAGCTCTTTGTCTTGGCATAGTGGTGTATCGCTTTTCCACCGGTGCGTGAGAGCACCAGGTCTGCCAAGCGGCGTTCTTCGGAATAGAGCTGCTGGGAGTGGTACCAGTCGGCCAGTTGGACGAAGAAGTAGTCGTGCTCGGGATACGTGAGCACGCCTTGCTCCAATGCCTTGACCCAGGAGTTCCTGTTATCGAGTTTGAGGAAGGAGCGCACTTTGTATTCAAGCAGGATGGCAGCCGTGGCAGAATCGGTGTGCTGTATGGCGGCATCGGCATACTTGACGGTTCCGGCATAGTTGTCGGCCTGGAAGGCAGAAATTGTTGCCCAAAGCGCAGCCTGTTGATAAAGGGTGTCGGCTTTCTGCTGCTCTTGGTAGGTGCAGAAGTTGTCGAAGTATGGATAGGCAGCGGCAAAGTTTTTCTTGCGAAGGAAGTATTTTCCGCCCACGAGCATGTTGGGGTGGTGCTTGAGTCGCAAGGCGGATGTCTTCTTCGTCATTCTGGCACGTACGGTCCCCTTTGCGTCGGGGAGTACGTCGATGCTGTCGCAGAGGCGCAGCTGTTCGTACATGTCGGAAAGGGTAATGAAGAACTTTGCCGTGTCGTAGGGTTGCTTGAGGTAGGCCTTCTTGTTCTCGATGCCATTGAGCGATTCGCTGAGCATGGCGGCAGCGTAGTGTATCTCTGCTCGCTGCTGGTTGTTCAGCTCGGGGCGACCAACAGCTTGGAGCAGAGCGCTACGGGCTGCATCCTGACCGCTCTGATTCTTGAGCGCCGTCTTGGCGTTCTTGTAGAGCGTGGACAACTTCTCTTGCTTCGGCTTCTTTTCTTTCGCAGACGAAGAAACGGGAGCAAGAAGGAGGAGGAGAAAAAGAAGGAGTAGCTTCATTTGTTACATCAGTTTATCCATCTCGGCAGCCTTTTCAGCCTGACCTGTTACGGAATAGCACTGGCGCAGCTCGAAAGCCCACTTCATGGGCTCGTCGGGGGCACATTCGCGTGCTTTTTCAAAGTAAGGAATGGCTTCGCCGAAGAGTTCCTTTGTCTTTTCCAATGCTTTTTGGGCTTCTGCGCGGTTCTTTATCTTGTTGACGGTCTCGTTCATTGCCAAGGCCTGACGGTACTTGCAAAGCCCGCACTGATACCAGGCATCGTAATAGTCGCTCTTCAGTTCCGTACACTTGAGATATGCTGCAAATGCCTCGTCGTACTTCTCGCTGTCGAAATACTTGTAAGCCTTACCGTACTGTGCGATGAGTATGCTTGGGTCTTTAGCAATGATTTCGTCAACGTACGTCATCATCTGATTGCCTGCTGCTCCGGCCTCTTTGTCCTTCTTGATGTAGTATGCAATGAGCATCTGAATGTAGTCCTCATTGGCTTTGGGCTCCTTGACAGTCATTTCGTGGATATAGTTTGCCCAGGCCACGGAGTCGCCGCGCTCGAGGAAGGAGGCCACTTTCACCTGCTTGGTGCCCACAGCACCCTGCTCAAACTGGATGGCTTGGTCGAAGAGGGCGTCCATCTTGTCGTACATCTTGCCCTCGTGAGCGGTGTGGAAGGCATAGTAGGCAATCTGCTCTGAAGGAATGCGAAGCTTTGCCTGGTCGGCCACTTCGGGGTATTTCTTGGTGTAGTTCATGGCCGTCTCGTAAGCCTCGATAGCCTTGTCGTATTTGCCGCATTCGGCATTGAACTGACCGGCATAGATGTAATAGTCGCCACATTGAGCCAGATTGTAGGTCTTGCCCTTGATGTAGGCTTCATTGCCCATCTCGCCCTTCGTGACCTTTGTGTTCTTGATTTCGCCTTGCAGAGCGTCGGTCATAATCTTGAGGTTTGAATAGAAAAATGCCGTGTCGAAAGGTTCCTTCTTGGCAGCATGTCCCAACATGACATTATGAGGCTGAAGGGCAAGGTCGGCACTGAGCTTGTAGGCTTCGCCAAGCTTGTTCTCGTCAATCGCACCGCTCTTGAGAGCCTTACGGATAAGTCCCTGACCTTTCTTGCACTCGGTCAAGATTTCTTCCTCCGTAGCAGTCTTCTCATTTATCTTGGCTGTGATGGCTTCGTTAATCTTATGAGCCTCTGCCATCTGTGCCTTGGCTTCTTTCTTAGCTTGTTTGAGGGCAGCCTTGTCAACCTGTCCCATGATGGTACCGACGCTGAGCAGCAGTGCCATCGAAATGATAATCTTTTTCATTGTCTTAGCTTTATGAAACTTATTATATAGACTTATTCTTCGTTGTTCTCTGTCTCTTCGGTCGCATCTTCGGCTTCCGGTTGACTTCCGTCGAGCGTTGCTTCATCTTCGGCACGCGGCACGACGCTCAGGTGGCTGATGACGTCGTTGCGCTTCTTCAGTTCGATGACCTTGGTGCCTTGGGTGACGCGGCTCTTTGTCTCCTTGATGTCGTCGGCATGGAGGCGGATGGTGGTGCCGCTCTTGTTGATAATCATCAGGTCATCGTCGTCCTTCACTACGGTGATGGCAACGAGGTAGCCTGTCTTATCGGTGATGGCGAGTGTCTTGACGCCCTTTGCATGGCGGCTCGTCTTGCGATACTCTTCCACATCGGTACGTTTGCCGAAGCCGTTCTCGCTGAGCACCATAATGCTTTCCGTCTCAACATCGTTGATGACGCACATGCCCACAACGCCGTCGCGCGGGTCATCGTCAAGGACTATGCTCTGCACACCGGTAGCTATGCGACCCATGGGACGGACTTGGTCTTCGTCGAAGCGGACGGCACGACCGCCTGCGTTGGCGATGATGATTTCGTTCTTGCCGTTGGTCAGCTCTACGCCAATCACCTGGTCATCCTCGCGGATATTGATGGCATTGACGCCATTGGTGCGGACACGACTGTATTCCGTCAGGCAGGTCTTCTTGATGATGCCTTGCTTTGTGCAGAACACTACGAAGTGGCTCTGGCAGAACTCGGGGTCGCCGAGCTTGCGGATGCAGAGGCAAGCGCGTACTGCATCGCCCGGCTCGATGTTGAGCATGTTCTGAATGGCTCGTCCCTTGCCCTGCTTGTTGCCGTCGGGAATGTCATAGACCTTGAGCCAGTAGCAGCGGCCGCGGTCGGTGAAGAAGAGCATCGTGTTGTGCATCGTGGCGGGATAAATCTTCTCGATGAAGTCGTTGTCGCGCGTTGAACTTGCTTTGACGCCGATGCCGCCACGACCTTGTGCCTTGAACTCGTCGAGCGGGATGCGCTTGATGTAGCCCATGTGGCTCATGGTGATGACCACCTCGTCATCGGCATAGAAGTCTTCGGCATTGAACTCTTCGGCGCTCGGCAGAATCTCAGTGCGACGGGCATCGCCGTATTGTTCCTTGATTTCGATGAGCTCGTCCTTGATGACTTTTCGGCAGAGGGAATCGTCGGTGAGTATCTGGTTGTAGTACTTAATCTTCTCCAGCAAGTCGTCGTACTCGTTGTGGAGGTCTTCCTGGCGGAGGCCTGTGAGTTGGGCCAAACGCATATCGACGATGGCTTTGCTTTGCAGTTCGTCGAGTTCGAAGCGTGCTTCGAGGTTGCGTTGTGCCTCGGCTGGTGTCTTGCTGGCGCGGGTGATGTGAACCACCTCGTCGATGTTGTCCGAGGCAATGATGAGGCCTTTCAGGATATGTGCACGCTCCTCTGCTTTGCGGAGGTCGTACTTGGTGCGGCGGATGGTGACGTCGTGCCGATGGGCGACGAAGTTGCTGATGAAGTCCTTGAGGGTGAGCAGTTGCGGACGTCCTTTCACGAGGGCGATGCTGTTCACGCTGAAGCTGGTCTGCAGGGGAGTCATCTTGAAGAGCTTGTTCAGGACGACGCGTGCATTGGCATCGCGTTTCAGGTCCACAACGACACGCATACCTTCCGAGTCGCTCTCGTCGTTGACGTTGCTGATGCCGTCTATTTTCTTCTCGCCCACGAGCTGGGCGATGTATTCGATGAGCTGCTGTTTGTTGACGCCATAGGGAATCTCGTTGATTACAATCTTGTCGTGTGTGTCGCCGCTCTCTATCTCGGCTTTCGCACGGATGACGATGCGTCCCCTACCCGTCTCGTAGGCATCGCGGATGCCCTGCATACCCATGATGTAGGCACCTGTCGGGAAGTCGGGACCCTTGACGTACTGCATCAGGTCCTCTACGGTGAGGTTCTCGTTGTCAACGTAAGCCACGCAAGCATCGATGACCTCGCCGAGGTTGTGTGTAGGTATGTTGGTAGCCATACCGACGGCAATACCGGTGGCACCATTGACGAGGAGGTTGGGTATCTTCGTCGGCATGACGGTAGGCTCGCGGAGCGTATCGTCGAAGTTATTGGTCATATCGACGGTCTCCTTCTCCAGGTCGTCCATCATAGCCTCGCCCATCTGACTGAGACGAGCCTCGGTGTAACGCATGGCAGCAGGGCTGTCGCCATCGACTGAGCCGAAGTTGCCCTGTCCGTCAACCAGCGTGTAGCGCATTGCCCATTCCTGAGCCATGCGGACGAGGGCCATATATACTGAGCTGTCGCCGTGCGGGTGGTACTTACCGAGCACTTCACCCACGATACGGGCGCACTTCTTGTAGGGGCTGCTGTGGAAATTGTGGAGTTCGCGCATTCCGTAGAGGATGCGGCGATGAACGGGCTTGAAGCCGTCTCTTACGTCAGGCAGGGCACGAGCCACGATGACCGACATTGAATAGTCGATGTAGCTCTTCTTCATCTCCTGCTGGATGTCAACTTTGATGATTCTCTCTTGGTCTTCCATTGAATTTAGTTTGTATTTGTCAAACCTGGGTTTGCTTTTTATAGTTTCGAGTGCTTAGGTTCATTTGTCTTTTTTCCCGAACACCGAGAAGTGTATGTATCGCTTGGGATGTGCCTTGAAGTCGGTGAGGAGGCTGTCGGCGCTCTGAACGGTGTGGTTGAGGTTGTTATAGACGGAGGCGTTCGTCATGAGCTGGCCGAGTGTGCCGTTGGGGCTTTGAATCTGCGCCATGAGGTCGTGTACGCTGTGGAGTGTCTGGTTGACGCTGTCGAGCGTTGCCTTGAGGTCGAGTTTGTTCAGCCCGTCGGCCAACTGCGAGAACTTGTCGCCGGTCTGGGTGAACGTGCCTGCCATCTGCGGAATGTCGTTGCCGAGCAGCTGGTTCAAGTGCCGGCTGCTGGTGTTGAGGTTGTCGGTGATGAGCTCTGCGTTCTGAAGGATGACGGGCAGGCTGGGGTTGGTTGCCAGGGTGTTGAGCGCTGCGACGAGTGTATCTACCTTTGCCACGACTTGTTCCAATTGCGGCACCATGCCGCCCAGCTTTGCCATCAGGCCGTTGGAGTCGCTGCCCTTGATGGTGTCGCCCGGGTGATAGGCTTCGCGCAGGTTCGTGGCCAGCAGCATGTTGAGGGTGCAGCCGCCCAGCACGGCCTCGTCGAGCTGTGCCGTGCTGCCCTTGGGGATGCGAAGCCCCTTGTCTGTGCTGATTTCCACGATGACCTCTCCCGGATGGTTGTAGTCATACCGGATGTTGCTCACGATGCCCACCTTGTAGCCATCGGCAAAGACGGAGCTGCTCTTCGTCAGTCCCTTTGTGTTACTGAAGGAAATGTAATATACTTCGTTGGTACTAAACAATTTAACACCTTTCAGGAAGTTAATGCCGAGGAAAAGCGCTACGAGGGCTATGACGCCTGTGAGGCCTATCTTTACTTCTGTCTTCATATCTTATTTCTTATACGCGACGAATGCGTTGTAAATACTCTTGGCGAGTGCGTTCACTCCTGCGGTGGAGGTCAGGTAGGATGCTTCGCTGGGATTGTTGATGTAGCCAAGTTCTATCAGCACGCTTGGCATGCTGGTAGCCCTGAGCACGAGGAACCCTGCCTGATGCACGCCTTTATCGACGCGTCCGGCAGTGGTTCGGAACTGTTTCTGAATAAGGGCTGCGAGGTTGACGCTGCTCTCCATGTTCTTGTCCTGAATGAGTTCGAAGATGATGTAACTCTCGCTGGAGTTGGGGTCGAAGCCCTCGTACTTCTGTTTGTAGTCGTTTTCCAGCGTGATGACGGAGTTCTCGCGTTTGGCCACGGCAAGGTTCTCTGCGGCGCGGTGCATACCGAGCGTGTACGTCTCGGTGCCGCGCGGCCCCACCTTGGCTGCGGTGCTGTTCGTATGAATGCTGATAAAGAGGTCGGCCTTCGCGCGGTTGGCGATGTTAGCACGCTCGTTCAGTTCCACAAAGACGTCCGTCTTGCGGGTATAGACCACCTTCACGTCTTTGCAGTTCTGCTCCACGAGCTTGCCGAAGGCGAGGGCAACAGCCAGATTGATGTTTTTTTCCTTGCCGATCTTGCTTATTGCGCCAGGGTCTTTGCCGCCGTGCCCCGCATCGATGACAAGCGTGTAGGGCATGGCCATGAGGCTGAAGGCAAACATCGCGAAACAGACTATGTATCGTTTCATCATACGCTCATATGCTCTTTTTCGCGTGCAAAGTTACGAATAAGCAAAGACAATTCAAAATAAAACGGTCGTTTTTTATTGCTCGATGCATAATTATCCCGCCAGACGGCCCTTTTACCTTGTAATAAACGTTATAGATTGTGAAGCCGCTCTCCTGGGCAGCAGAGCCCTTTTGGGCGTTAAGATGCGAGGCCATGTTGCGGTCGTAGGGTTCAAGGCGAAGTTTGTTGACATAGCGCGAGAAGCCGCCGAAGTGCTTCTGGAACATAAAGGTTAATATTGCTGTCCGGGGAAGTTATTTCATTATCACCAGTTCTATCGCACGTCATCTCCAAAAACAAGGCACGCCATGTTTGCAAACAAGGCGTGCCTTGTTTGCCATAAAGGCACGCTCTTATTGTCAACAAGGCACGCTCTTATTGAAATAAAGGCACGCTCTTATTGAAAT
>CAMKTM010000109.1 GCA_946415695.1 uncultured Prevotellaceae bacterium
AACTGAAAGTCGCTGGCGCGATAGCGGTAAAGCAAAGTCAAATACGCAGAAATATCGCCTTTGGCGATGTAAAAAAACTAACTTCAAATGCAGATATTAGTACAGACAGCTGATAGAACTGAGATTTCATTTATGAAATCATTTCTGCGTATTTGACTTTCCCCTTCGGGCCGTCGACCTCAGTTCTGCGTATTTCTGCGTGACATAACCCGCCTCAGCCTAAAGCAGATTAGAAATAATTTCTGTGATTTCCGTGTGACATAACCCGACGCAGCCCAGAACTTATTCAACGGATTTGTTTGTGACAGGGGAATACGTCATGCTCAGTCTGCGCCTGAGACTTTGGCCGAAGAAAGGCAGCTTACGACGGATTTTTGAAGTGAGAAAGGCGTAAATCGTGGAATATATGCCAATTAGATGTAATTTTTCATGGCACATTTTTTGTTTTTCATTTTTTTGTTGTACCTTTGCACCCGCATTTGCGAAACAGTGCCGAAGAGAGGTGCTGTTCGACAAACAAGTTCAACACATAACAATTTTTCATTATGTACTTAGACACAGCTAAGAAAGAAGAGATCTTTGAGAAGTTCGGTCAGGGAAAAGCCGACACCGGTAGTGCGGAGAGCCAAATCGCTCTGTTCAGCTATCGCATCAGCCACCTCACCGAGCACATGAAGCAGAACCGTAAGGACCACAGCACCGAGCGTGCACTGACAGGTCTCGTAGGTAAGCGTCGCGCCCTGCTCAACTATCTGAAGGCCCGCGACATCACCCGCTATCGTGCAATTGTCAAAGCTCTCGGCCTGCGTAAATAAACCGGCAGACCCCCTCTTACTCCCCCTCTATGGGGAGAACACAATCCCCCTTTCACTTCCCTTCAGGGGAAGGACAAAAGGGGGATTTGTTTTTGAACCTCTTATCTCTCTTAGGGAGAGTTGATGGTAAATGACAAAATGGTAAATGATATTATGTTAAAAGCAGAAACTAATAAAGCGTTCCCCCTAAGGGGGGGGTGGAGGTCTCTTCTTCCCGATGTACTGGCAGTGCTGTTCTTCGTGGCAGTCAGCGTAGCGTATTTCTTTGTGCCCATCCGCGACGGTCTGGTCTTGACGGGACACGACCACACGGGCGGCGTTGGCAGTGGCGTGGAAATGGACGAGTACCGTGCCTCGCACGACGGCGAGCGCACCCGCTGGACCAACACGCTCTTCTGCGGAATGCCGACCTACCAGATGAGTCCCAGCTACGACAGCACCGACACGCTGAGCTCGCTGGAGCAGGTCTATCAACTCGGCTTGCCCGGTCTTTCGGCATACGCTGCCTACGTCTTTATGATGCTGCTGGGCTTCTACATCATGCTCCGTGCCTTCGACTTCCGCGTCTGGATGGCCGCTCTCGGCGCTGTGCTTTGGGCCTTTAGCAGCTACTACTTCATCATCATTCAGGCCGGACACATCTGGAAGCTCCTGACCCTGAGCTTCATCCCGCCCACCATCGGCGGCATGGTGCTCTGCTATCGCGGACGGTACCTGCTGGGCACCGTCGTGACGGGCTTCTTTATGGCCATGCAGGTGCTGAGCAACCATGTTCAGATGACATACTACTTCCTCTTCGTCATTGGCCTGATGTCGCTGGCTTTCCTCATCGATGCCATCCGGCAGAAGGCGTTTGCGAAGTGGCTGAAGGCTACCGCTTGCTTTGCTTTCGGCGGCATGCTTGGTGTCTGCATCAACCTGAGCAACCTCTATCACACTTGGGAGTACAGCAAGGAGAGTATGCGCGGCAAGAGCGAGCTGACACAGAAGACGAAAGACCCTGCCGACCAGACCTCCAGCGGACTGGAGCGCAGCTACATCACGATGTGGAGCTACGGCATCGGCGAGACATGGACGCTGCTGGTGCCTAACACCAAAGGCGGCGCCAGCCAGTTGCTGGCCGACAACAAGACCGCAATGAAGCATGCCCAAAACGACTTCGCGCCCATCTACCGTGCCTTCACCCAGTACTGGGGCGAGCAGCCCGGCACGAGCGGCCCCGTGTATGTCGGTGCCTTCGTGCTCATGCTCTTCTGGCTCGGCTTCTTCGTCGTGAAAGGCCCGATGAAGTGGTGCCTCCTTGCCGCCACCGCCCTGAGCATCCTGCTCTCGTGGGGCAAGAATTTCATGGGCCTGACGGACTTCTTCCTCGACTATGTGCCGATGTACGACAAGTTCCGCACCGTGGCCAGCATCCTCGTCATTGCCGAGTTCACCATTCCGCTGCTTGCGATGCTGGCTCTGAAGAAGGTGGTGGAAGACCCCGACTGCCTGCGCGGACGGGAAGACCACATCGCGCGCGTACATTATATTACTATTAGCTTTGCGCTGACCGGTGGTGCGGCGTTGCTCTTCTGGCTCATGCCGGACGTCTTCTTTGGCAACTACCTCTCAACCTCCGACCAGATGTACATGCAGCAGTACGTCTCGGCTGGCTACATCCCGCAGGAGATGGCTGGCCAAATCCTGGACAACATGAGCGAGATGCGCAGGGCGATGTTCACAGCGGATGCTCTCCGCAGCTTCATCGTCGTGGCCATCGGCACAGTCCTCCTGCTGGCATACCGCTTCCAGAAGCTCAAGGCTACGCCGATGGTGGCAGGCATCATCGTGCTGTGCCTCGTCGATATGTGGGGCGTGAACAAGCGTTACCTCAACGACGGCATGTTCTCTCATCCCAAGACCAACGAACAGGCCTTCCCGCAGACAGACGCCGACCGCATCATCTGTCAGGACACCGACACCTATTATCGTGTGCTGAACCTCAGCGTGAGCACCTTCAACGACAACACCACCTCGTTCTACCACAAGAGCATCGGAGGCTATCATCCTGCCAAACTGCGCCGCTATCAGGAACTCATCGAGGAGCATCTTCAAGGCGAGATGAGGCAGATGCAGCAAGCCGTCATCGACAATGGAGGGACTCTCGACACCTGCAATGGCGACAGCCTCTTCCACGTGCTCAATATGCTCAACACGAAGTATGTCATCCTGCCTCTGAAGGATGATGGCAAGCTGCCAGTGCAGAATCCTTGGGCACAAGGCAACGGCTGGTTCGTCGATGAGATACAGTACGTTCCCGATGCCGATGCCGAGCTGGCAGCCCTGCACAATGCCGACCTCCGGCACGTGGCTGTCGTGGACAAGCAGTTCGAAGGTGTCCTCGGCAAGGAGCAGACCCCCTCTAACTCCCCCTTAAAGGGAGAGAATTCGGGACAAGAAGCCTCCCCTTTAAGGGGAGGTTTGGAAGGGTCTGTCGCTGGGTCTGTCGAACTGACAAGCTACGAGGCCAACCGCTTGTCGTATAAGGTGAAGAGCCAGAAGGGCGGGGTGGTTGTCCTGAGCGAAATCTATTATCCCGGCTGGACCTGCACCATCGACGGCGAACCGACCGCCATCGCCCGCGCCAACTACGTTCTGCGTGCCATCAAGGTGCCTGCCGGAGAGCACGAAGTCATTATGACCTTCGACCCGCAGACGGTTCACGTCACCGAGACAATTGCCTACATAGCCCTCGCGTTGCTTGGCCTGATGTTCCTTGTCTCGATTGCTGTCAGTCTGTACCGGAAGAGGCGGCAACGATAGACGGAGATGACCATGAACCGCACGCACTTTATAATTGTCCTGTTGCTTTCCTTCCTGCTGCCGCCTGCGGCACAGACGGCTAAAGGTCAGAATCAGGACTTCGTGCAGTTCTCTAACCTCCCCACTCTCTATATCAATACATACGACGGCAAAGCCATCACCAGCAAGACCAACTACAGTTTGGCAACCATGTGGCGCGTGGAGGGTGACAGCATTGCCGTCTATGATTCTCTCCAAATACGTGGCCGTGGCAACTCCACTTGGAAATTAGCGAAGAAACCCTATCGCATCAAGTTCTCCAGCAAGCAGAAGTTCCTGGGGAAGGGGTATGCTAAGGCTAAGAACTGGACCATGATGGCCAACCATGTTGACAAGACGTTGCTTCGCAATGCCTTGGCCAGCTTCATTGCCAAGCGTTTAGGTCAGAACTTTGTGCCAGCCTCGATGCATGTGGATGTTGCCCTCAATGGACAATACATCGGCAATTACCAGGTCAGCGACCACGTTGACGTGAGAAAGGGCCGCGTTGAGATTGCCGAACAGGATGTCATCATGGCGAGCGGCGACACGACGGACATCAGCGGCGGCTACCTCCTTCAGCTCGACGGACTGGCTGCCAGCGACCCCGTATATTTCACCACCAATACCACCGGCGCTGCCGTATCCATCAAGTCGCCCGACGAGGACGTAATCAATCCTCGCCAGAAGAGCTACATCCAGAACTATGTGAACAGCTTCGAGAGGAAACTCTTCTCGTCCAGCTTCAGAGACAAGGTAAAGGGCTATCGGCCGCTCATCGACAGCCTCTCCATGGCCTCTTACTTCCTCACCGTCGAGTACAGCGCCAATGCCGACGGCTACTACAGCATCTATTTCTACAAGGACCGCAACGACCCTCACCTCTACTTCGGCCCTTGCTGGGACTACGACATTGCCTTCAATAACTGCTATCGCTTGGGCTCGCTCACGAAAAAGATGATGACGGAAAGCGGGTACGGCACGGGGCGCAGATGGTTCTATCGGGCATACTCTGATACGTGGTTCAAACAGCTGAGCGGACGCATCTGGCATCGTGCCATTGCCGACGGACTCATGTACGATGCCCTGGCTTTCGTTGACAGCGTGGCGAAGCACATAGATGAAAGTCAGCAGCTCAACTTCCAGCGCTGGGACATCGCACAGCGGACTTGGGACGAACTGATGCTCTTCAGCACTTATCAGGAAGGCGTGGACTACCTGAAGCGATTCCTCGTGGACCGTGCTGCCTACCTGTCTTCTCAACTGCCCAACCCCGAAAAGCTGCCCTTCCCGACGTGCGAACCCGGACGGAACCCGCTGGGGCTTGACCTCGCACGTGCGTATTATATATATAATGTAGGTACTGCACATCCAGTTGATTTCCTTGCCGACGGCAGCAACCTGGTGTGCGGATGGAAGTACGACGACAGCCGTAAGGCATCGCAGCAGTGGCGCATCGAGTCCGTCACGGGAGATTATTATCGCATTGTCTCGCCCGACAGCAAGCTCGCCATAACTGACATGGCTACAGAGACAGAGGGTGCATACGAGACAGGTGCGCAGCTTCAGCTGATGGAGACAGACGATGCCAACGACCGGCAACTCTGGAAGTTCGTGCCAACGGCCGGTAACTACTGCATCGAGAATAAACAGACGCGGCTGGCATGGAACAACTCGCACGGCATGTCAGACAATGGCAACCCCATCATCTCGTGGACAAACAATGCTGACAACGTCGGCAAGACAACTCGCCAATGGTATCTGGCAGAAGGCGACCCACTTCCCGACGAAGATGCCATCGCTTTGCTGGAGGGCGACGTGGACTACCGCATCACTTACGACCCTGTTGCGGAGGAAGTCTTCATCCGCATTCCCAACGATGCAACCGTCCGCAAGGGAGTCATCCATCTTTTTGATTTGCAAGGTCGACACATTGACACAGGTACAGTCGGGCAGCCCATCAGCATGACAGGGCAGCCGCGAGGCATCTATCTCCTTACTTGGACCGTTCAGGGCCACAGCCGTAGCATCAAATTCCTCAAGCCGTAGGCAAACAGTCATCTTGCCTCACCTCCAACCAGGGCACTGTCAGTCATCCATTCTGACATGTTTTGTCAGTTGAGACGAAGAAAATGACGTCTTTTCCCGCTTTGGCACGCACTTTGTATGAAACAGAGTGGAATGTTTAACCAATAAACTAAATAAAGACATGAACGTAAAACCATTGGCAGACCGTGTGCTCATTGAGCCCGCACCTGCAGAGACAAAGACAGTAGGCGGCATCATCATCCCCGACACCGCCAAGGAGAAACCCCTGAAAGGTACAGTAGTAGCCGTCGGCGGCGGCACAAAAGACGAAGAGATGGTCCTCAAACAGGGCGACCTGGTGCTCTATGGCAAGTATGCCGGCACAGAAGTCGAGATTGAGGGAAAGAAGTATCTCATCATGCGTCAGAGCGACGTCGTGGCAATACTTAGTTAATTCATAATTAAGAATTCATAATTCATAATTACGCTTCGCTTGGTCGCGTGGACGTAGTTGTGAGTTATAATAATCAAGAAAAAGTGTTTAACCATCATAATTCATTCTTCGCTGGCATTATTGTGAATTATGAATTATGAATTAAGAATTGAATAAAATGGCAAAAGATATTAAATTCAACCTCGAGGCCCGCGAAGCAATGAAGCAAGGCGTGGACCAGTTGGCAAATGCAGTGAAGGTGACACTTGGCCCGAAGGGTCGCAATGTCATCCTCGAGAAGAAGTTTGGCGCTCCTCAGATAACGAAGGACGGCGTCACAGTGGCAAAGGAAGTGGAGCTCGCTGACCCCTTCCAGAATGCAGGTGCACAGCTCGTGAAGAGCGTGGCCAGCAAGACAGGCGACGATGCAGGCGACGGCACAACAACGGCCACCGTACTGGCTCAAGCCATTGTTCGCGAAGGCCTCAAGAACGTGGCAGCAGGTGCCAACCCCATGGACTTGAAGCGCGGCATCGACAAGGCCGTCACAGCTGTCGTGGAAAGCATCAAGAAGCAGTCCGAGCCCGTGGCTTCCGACTATCAGAAGATAGAGCAAGTGGCAACCGTCAGCGCTAACAACGACCCCGAGATTGGCAAGCTCCTGGCCGATGCCATGCAGAAGGTCAGCAAGGACGGCGTCATCACCATCGAAGAGGCCAAGGGCCGCGACACCACCATCGGCGTGGTAGAGGGCATGCAGTTCGACCGTGGCTACCTCAGCTCATACTTCGTCACCGACACCGAGAAGATGGAGTGCGTCATGGAGAACCCCTACATCCTCATCTACGACAAGAAGATCTCCAACCTCAAGGACTTCCTGCCCATCCTCGAGCCTGCCGTACAGAGCGGACGTCCGCTGCTCGTCATTGCAGAAGACGTGGATAGCGAGGCACTCACAACGCTCGTCGTGAACCGTCTGCGCACTCAGCTCAAGATTTGCGCCGTGAAGGCTCCAGGTTTCGGCGACCGCAGGAAAGCCATGCTGCAGGACATCGCCACCCTGACAGGCGGCATCGTCATCAGCGAAGACACAGGCCTCAAGCTCGAACAGGCCACCATCGAGATGCTCGGCTCCTGCGACAAGGTGACAATCAGCAAGGACAACACCACCATCGTCAATGGTCACGGACAGAAGGAACTCATTCAGGACCGCATCAACCAGATAAAGAACGAAATCAGCAACTCCACCAGCGACTACGACAAGGAGAAGCTGCAGGAACGTCTGGCTAAGCTGAGCGGCGGCGTGGCAGTCCTCTACGTCGGTGCTCCCAGCGAGGTGGAGATGAAGGAGAAGAAGGACCGCGTGGACGATGCACTCTGTGCCACACGTGCAGCCATCGAAGAAGGCATCATCCCCGGCGGCGGCGTTGCTTACATCCGTGCACAGCAGGCCATCGAAGGCATGAAGGGCGATAATGCCGACGAGGAAACAGGTATCCAAATCATACGTCGTGCCATCGAAGAGCCGCTGCGTCAGATTGTCGAGAACGCAGGCTTGGAGGGCAGTGTCGTGGTCAACGAAGTGCGCAACGGCAAGGGCGACTACGGCTACAACGCCCGCATCGACAAGTACGAGAACCTGAAGGCTTCGGGCATCATCGACCCCGCAAAGGTGACACGTGTCGCCCTGGAGAACGCTGCCAGCATCGCAGGCATGTTCCTCACCACCGAGTGCGTCATCT
>CAMKTM010000110.1 GCA_946415695.1 uncultured Prevotellaceae bacterium
CGCTCTTATTGTCATAAAGGCACGCTCTTATTGCCAACGAGGCACGCTCTTATTGAAATAAGGCCACGCTGTTACCAGAAATGCCCGTACGGCGTTTCGCTTTCGAGCCAACATAATGATATGGACTTTAGCGGTAAAACTTGTACTATTATGAATCGTCTGTTTTTAATTTCTATGCTATTCTGCTGTGTCTCTGTTTGGGCGCAGCGGCAAAACGTCAGCGGAAGCGTGAAGGGTCCCGATGGCAGCATCGCCAAAGTCTCTGTCCGCGAGATTGACGCAAGTCAGCGAGTCTTCAACCATACGACCACCGACAGGAACGGACTCTTCTCCTTCGTGGTTCGCGATGCGCAGCACTCTTTGCAGTTCTATGCTGCGGGCTATCGCACTTTCACGCACAAGATGCTCGGCGAGAAATCGTTCCGTGTGACGATGGAAAAGCGTCGCATGTCGCCATACGCTGCTTCGGCAAAGCTCATCATGGCGAGCGAACATCTCTTCTGCGGACACTACCTCGGCCAACCCGTGCGCCAACAGGCATGGATAGAGAAGATGTGCGACACGCTCTATGCCATCATCCTGCCCGTAGAGATGGAGAGACCCGTGGACGAATACCCAGCCGGTAGGCAACTCATCATCCTGGATAAACTCGACCGGCAGGTTGCGACGATAGAAAACGTGATAGATGCCTATCCCATCGCCGGCGACCCGTACGAAGTGGACCATTCGTGCATCGCACAGACCTATACCGGCCTCGGACGCCTTCCTGGAGGAAACGAAAGCGAGACGCGCCTCTACGCCTATCCTCACTTCCAGATTTCCCGCGCTCAAATCGAGGAGTTCTGCAATGACCCCGAACAGCTCGGACGTCTCGCCGTAGATACCTACAAGGCGGACAACTACTGGAACTTCTTCCCGACAGACAGAACCATTGAACTCTTCCGCAAAGCATTAAATAAATAATGTACATAATGAACTTACGCAAACTGGCCACCGTCCTGTTGCTCAGCATGGCAACTCTTTCCCAAGCAGAAGACGACAAGACGTTTTTCCTTATCTCCAACACACACCTCGACACCCAATGGAACTGGGATGTCAAGACCACCATCTCGCAATACGTGAAGAACACGTTGGTCGATAACATGGCGCTGATGGACAAGTATCCCGACTTCAGGCTCAACTACGAGGGCGCCATCAAATACATGTGGATGAAGGAATACTATCCGCAAGAGTTCGAGAAGCTGAAAAGCTATGTGCAGAGCGGCCAGTGGCACGTCAGCGGCATGTCCGTCGATGCCTCCGATGTGATGATGTCCTCGGCAGAAAGCATCCTGCATAGCATGCTCTATGCCAATCGGTTCTACAAGAAGGAGTTCGGCGTTCGGGGCGGCTACGATGTCATGCTGCCCGACTGCTTCGGCTTCTCCTACGCTCTGCCCTCCCTCATGCGACACGCCGGCCAGAAAGGCTTCCACACGGCCAAACTGGGATGGGGCTCCGCGGCTTACGACAAGCTGCCGCATTTCGGCGTATGGCAAGGGGTGGACGGCAGCAAGGTGTATGCCGTTTACAAGCCCGGCGCATACGATACCCATGAGGACTGGAACAAAGACCTCACCAACGATGCCGACATCCTCGGAAAAATCAACACAAACATCTCGGAAAGCGGTGTGCCCGTCTGCGTGAAGTACGTCGGCCCGCGCAGCGACCGCGGCGGCGCCCTTCGGGACGACCCCGATGACGACGGAGAGAACACACCCTATTGGCTCTCTTATAATGTGACGAAGCAGGACGGAGCAGTCAAAGTCCGTCTCGCCACACCAGATGAGTTCTTCCAATACATGGAGGAGCACGACAACGGGCAGTACAAAGTGTGGAACAGCGAACTGCCCATGCGGACGCACGGCGTGGGAGCCTACACCAGTTGGGGTGCCCTGAAACTTTGGAACCGCAAGAACGAGCTGCTGGCCGACGCTGCCGAGAAGGCTTCGGCACTCGCCATGTGGCAAGGCGTCCGTGACTATCCTTCCAAACAACTCGAAGATGCCTGGGTGCGTATGCTTTGGCAGCAACACCACGACGGACTGCCCGGCACGAGCATCCTCTCGGCCAACGAATACTCCTATAACGAGTCGTACATCGCAAACCGCGCCTTCGCACAGGAACTCTCCACGAGTGCCGGTGCCGTCATACAGATGATGGACACCAATACCGAGGGGACACCTATCGTGGTCTATAATCCATTGTCGCACGAACGGCAGGACATCGTGGAAGGTGCAGTTTATTCCCGAACTTATCAGAACACGGTTCGTGTCCTCGACCCCGACGGCAACGAGGTTCTCTCGCAAGTCACGGGCTACGACCTCGTAACCCGCCAACTGCACTTCATCTTCGCCGCCACGGTGCCCTCGCTGGGTTATGCCGTTTATGAAGCAAGGGTGGGGGAGAAGTCGGAGTTGACTTCCGACCTTTTCGCCGAGGCCGGCAGCAGCCAGCAAGTGATGTCGAACGGACGTTATCGCGTCACTATCAACAAGGACGGCGACGTAAGCAATCTTCGCGACATCAGGAACTCTCGTATCTTCATCAGCTCGGCCATCAAGCAGCAGCTCATCTACGACCACGAGGACACTTGGCCGGCATGGGAAATCAGCTATACCGACGTGTGCCGCACCCCGTCGGCCTACGTCTCGGGCAATGCCGAGATAGAGCTTGTGGAGGACGGGCCGCTGCGCAAGTCGTTTCGCGTAGAGCGCCAGAAGGAAGGCTCCACCTTCGTGCAATACATCCGCATGAATGCCTTGAACGACCGTGTGGAGTGCCTGAACGAAGTGGATTGGCAAACCTACGAGCGCATGCTTAAGGTCAACTTCACCTTCCCAACTTCTCTCCGCAATGCAAACACGACGTACGACATTTCCCTCGGCACCATTTCCCGCGGCGTCCGTACGAAAGACGAGTACGAGGTCTGCGGACATCAATGGGCTGACCAAAGCGCCACGTCGGGGCGTTGCGGCGTTTCCATCTTGAGCGATTGCAAATATGGTTGGGACAAGCCTTCCGACACTTCGCTCCGCCTGACGCTGTTGCGCACGCCATCATGCAAGAACTACAACCATCAGGCCAACATGGACCTCGGCCCCAACAAGTTCTCTTACGCCCTCTTGCCTCACGAAGGCGGCTTAAGCGAATATACTCAGATGCAGGCGGCAGAGTTTAACCAGCCGCTCATTGCCTTTGTGGCTCCAAAGCATCCGCGTTTCTTCCTTGATCGCCGTGTCAATTTCTTTTCGCTCAGCACTAATAAGGTTGCCATCAAGGCCTTGAAGAAGGCCGAGGACAGCAACGAGTTCATCGTTCGCGTCTATGAATGGGCAGGCGAAGACCAGCAGGACGTGCGCCTCTCCTTCCCCATGTCAATCATCTCGGCCCGCGAGGTGAACGGCATCGAAGAGGACATTCCCGGTGGTGAGTGCACGATAGTCGATGGCCAACTGTCGTTCGACATCAAGCGCTATCAGCCCAAGACCTTTGCTGTCCGCGTTCCCATGATGGGCATTCTCCACTATGGAGGAGAAGACGAAATCAATCATCCGGGCTACCCGCTTGAGCTTCCCTACAACATCGACCTGATGAGCTACGACAGTTCGCGCGGCAATGCCGTAAACACCTACACTTACGCCTATCCTGCCGAACTCATTCCCGACACGCTCCTCTGCGACGGCATGGACTTCGTGATGGGGCCAAGAACCAACAGCGAAAAGAATGTGCTTCGCCTAAACTCCACCCAAACCATCTCCCTCCCTTCATGGGTGAACAAGACTAAGTACAAGCTCTATCTGCTCCTTGCCAGTCCTACGGAAGCAGGGGCAAAGGTGACGGTGACGGCAGGCGACGAAGAGACCGTCCTGAATGTCCCTTACTTCACTGGTCGTGCCGCAGAGCCGCCTTCTTGCACCTCGCTCACCGAGAGCTACCGCAAGCAGAACATCGTCTTTGCCTCTTCTCATGCTCACAAGGTGTCCGACAAAACCAATCAGACCATGCAGATGCTCTATATATATAAATATGGTATAGAGCTTCCCGAAGGAGTCACCGAGGTTACTGTCAATGCCTCCGACCGCAAGACTTTCCTTTTTGCAGCCACAGTTGCTCCCAATCATAATGATGATGTGGTTCCCTTCGCTTCCCTCACCACCGAGATTGAGAGTTCAATGGTCAATGGTCAATGGTCAACGGACGACCGTCTCGTCCCGAAGAGCGTTACTGCTTCGCATCAGAACAACACCAACGAGGCGGCTCGCTTTGCAAACGACATGAACCCGACCACCAAATGGTGCGTTACGAGCTCACAGAGCCAGACGCCCTATCTGCAATACGTGCTGCAGGATACGGCCGTCGTCACACGCTGGATGGTGCTCGGTGCAGCCCGCGAGAGTGGCGGCTACGTGGCAAGGTCCTTCAAGTTGCAGTATCTGGCCGACGACGGCACCTGGGTGGATGCCGACGTCGTGGAAGACAACCAGATGAACAAAGTGGTACGCACCCTGAAGGAACCCATCACCGCCTCCCGCGTCCGCTTGCAGATGGTACAGGGCGAACAGGACGCCTACACCACGCGCATCTACGAGTTTGCCGTCTATGGCTATCTCAAGAGCGACGACCCTGTGGGCATTGACGATGTCCCCGACGAAAACGACGAGGCAGGAGGAGCATACTATAACATCTCCGGCTGGCGCACGGACACGCCGCGCTGGAGGGGCATCTACCTCCATGACGGCAGAAAAGTCCTGAAATAGCTCGCAGGAGAAATTGCCGTAATTGACAACAACGGACCAGCACGGATTATCTTGTTTGCTGATTATCATCAGTATAACAGATGTCCGTGCTGGTCCGTTGTTCTGTTATGATGTTTGTCCCGACGCACCCTCTGTTTCCTGCCATCCCACAGGGCGGTGTTTGCTGGGGCGTGATGCAGTTATTGCTTGTACATGTACGTGCAATTGCTTTTACATGTACAAGCAATTGCTTCTACATGTACAAGCAAACAACATGCCGTGCCGTATCGGACGATTCATTGTTTTCCGAGCGGCATATAGCATCATGCCAGGACCTTTCCTCCGCCGCCATCAGACAAAATCGTTCGGCAATATGAAGAAAACTTGGTTTTCCCTTTGGCTTTTTGCTCTTCTTTTCGTAACTTTGCAGAAAATTAACCGCTATGAATTACGATTTGAGAATAAGGAAGGGGGAGGTGCTCGGGGATTTACCCGACCTGGACCGCATCCTGACGGCCGAGGAGCGAGACGAGGTGCTCGACGAGATGCAAGTCCGCTCGTACCGTAAGAACGAACCTATTTATCGCGAAGGCGACAAGCCCTCGCATCTGCTCTGTCTCATTGCCGGCAAGGTGAAGATTTACAAGGACGGTGTGGGCGGCAGAGCCCAGATAGTGCGTGTGGTGAATGCGGTGGAGTATTTTGGCTATCGCGCCGCATTCTCCGACGAGAATTACGTGACGGCAGCCGCTGCCTTCGAACCCTCCGTCATAGCCAGCATTCCCATCGACCTCATCCGTCGGCTCATCCTGCGCAATCCGCAGCTTGGCTGGTTCTTCATCCGTCGGCTGGCAGTTGCCCTCGGAAAGAGCGACGCACGAACGGTGGGCCTGACGCAAAAGCACATCCGCGGCCGCCTGGCAGAGGGCATCCTGCTCCTCAAGGAGAGTTATGGGACGGAAGAGGACGAGCGGACGCTCAACGTCTATCCAAGCCGCGAGGACATGGCAAACCTCAGCAACATGACAACGAGCAACGCCATCCGTACGCTGAGCGTCTTCGTGCAGGAGGGGCTTATCGCCCTCGACGGACGCAAGATTAAGATTCTCGACGAACCTGCCTTGCAGAAAATCTCCCGCATGGGGTAGTATCCATTTCATAGTCCATAGCCCAGAATTGACTAACGTCGAACGAAAACATCTGAACCAGCCATGAAAAGACGCATATTCTTATTACTGCTTTGGACAGTTTGTCTTTGCTCTAATGCAGAGCGCAAGGTTGTCGTCGGCACGGCTGGCGAAAAGGCAGTGAAGGCTTACCTGAAGAAGATTCCGCAGCAGGCGGAAGGCTATTACCTGAAGATTACACCGACAGAAACCGTTGTGGCCGGCAGGGACGAGAACGGGACATTCTATGGTGAGCAAGCGCTCAAAGCCCTCTCTGGTTCTACCTTAAAGGGCGAGGAATTTTTGAACTCGCTGAAGTTACTATACAAAGAAGTATCCCCCTTAAGTGGAGATGCAGAGGGGGCTTGCTCTTTCGAAATTCGCGACTGGCCGAGCGTCAGCCTGCGAGGCGTCATCGAGGGCTTCTACGGCAATCCCTGGAGCCACGAAGACCGGCTGCGGCAGTTCGAGTTCTATGGCAAGCACCGACTGAACATCTACGTCTATGGACCGAAGGACGACCCCTATCACCGTGCCCATTGGCGCGAGCCTTATCCCGAGGCTGAGGCTGCTCGGCTGCAAGAGCTTGTTGAGGCTGCGCATCGCAACCATGTGCAGTTCGTCTGGGCCATACATCCCGGTGGCGACATCCGGTGGAACAGGCAGGACAGCCTCGCCGTCGTGGGCAAGCTGAACCTGATGTACGACCTTGGCATCCGCACCTTTGCCGTCTTCTTCGACGACATCGGTGGCGAGGGTGCAAGAGCCGAGAAGCAGGCAGGCTTGATGAACTACCTCACCGATGCCTTCGTCCGCAAGCACAAGGATGTGGAGCCCCTCATCATCTGCCCGACACAATACAACAAGGCATGGAGCGGCGGCGACTATCTCTCCACGCTCGGCACGAAGATGTACCCCGAGGTCCGCATCATGTGGACGGGCAACTCGGTGGTCGATATGATAGAGCGCGACGACATGGAATGGATCAACGCCCAAATCAAGCGCAAAGCCTTCATCTGGCTCAACTATCCCGTCAACGACTATTGTCAGAGCCGTCTGCTCATGGGCAAGACGTATGGCAACGGCCTCGACATCGCCGACCTCGTCTCCGGCTTCTGCAGCAATCCGATGGAGTATGCCGAAGCCTCTAAGGTGTCGCTCTACAGCATCGCCGACTACTGCTGGAACATGCCTGCCTACGATGCCGAGAAGTCCTGGGAGAACGCCATTGCCGAACTGATGCCCACGAGCAAGGAGGCGTTCCGCTTCTTCTGCGAGAACAACATCGACCTGGGCAAGACGGCACACGGCTTGCGGCGCGAGGGTGAGAGTCCCGGTTGGGGTAAAGTTCCGAATGACCATTACTTCAGAGCACTTGTGACTGAGGCTGATGCCTTGCTTGCCGACAGCCTTTCCCAGCCCGAAATGCTGCGCGAGATAAAGCCCTGGGTGGAAACGATGCGAGTGCTTGGGCAACGGGGATTGCAGGTGACGGCCATGCAGGCAGCCTTGCAGAAGAAGGATTCCATTGGCTTCGTGGCTCATTATCGTGCTTTGCAACGCCTCGAAGAGAAGCAGAAAGGCATCATCAGCCGCAACTACGAAGGCTCCGTCGTCAAGGCAAAGCCCGTCGTGAGCGGCTCCGTGGTCACGCCTTGGGTGAACGAAACGGCACTCCAGCTCGTCAAGGACTACAAGAAGCAATTCGCCTATGGCCTTGAGTTCCTGCCCCAGCAAGCCATCGAGGACGGGCAATACTATATAATGTATGACGGCAAGTACCTGACCGACGTCAATGCCTCGCCCGACCGCGACGGCGACTTCCCCGTCTTCGTGGCAGAGGCCGACACCATCA
>CAMKTM010000111.1 GCA_946415695.1 uncultured Prevotellaceae bacterium
CCTTCCAGGCTTAAGATGCAACGGGCTTTACTCAGCAGCAAAGCAGTCAGGCCGAGTTTACCGGACACCAATAATAGTTTTCTTTATTTTCCTTTTAGACCAGTCTCCACAGTCATAGATAAGAGGTCTGGAACGAGGCGACGTTGCGCTTTGTTCATAATTGCAGGAGCCTTGTTTGACAATTTGTCGCTAAATTCAGATTTTTGCTTACAATCGTTATTTTGATGAGCCTGCGTAAATCGCATGATTTGCTCTCGGCTAAGGTTTTTGTCATTTTTGTTGAGAAAGGCGCCTAAATCAAATGTGCATTGAAATACAATGGGTTACAATGGCTAATGATTGGAGCAGCACGAGGAATTGACAACTCGGCTTGTCAAAGCAGGACGATTTTGAGCGTTTTTGCACACTTTTTGCCGAGGCTTGATGACAAAATTCCACAGGCCAAAAATCAAACAAGGCGTGCCTCGTTGGTCAACAAGGCACGCCTTGTTGGCTGACGACTCACGCCGCGTTGCCAAATTTGACGTTTTTCGAGCGGTTTTTTGCCCTTTTTTGAGGTGTGCAATAATGACGTATAGAAAGCAAATACGCGTTTCTGCTTACAATTTGTCTCTTTGTGTTTGCACCAGAAACTAACGGAAGGTCCTGTTATGTCAGATGCCTTATTTGCGCTCAGAACTGCGGACGGCTGACGAGCCAGCAGGGATGTTTCGTCGGGTTGCCTTTGTGGTCCACGAAGGTAAGCCTGCCATCGATGTCCTTCAGCTCCATCAGAATCATCGGGCGTGGACGGTAGTCGCCGCGGCGAGGGATGAGCCCTTCGCAATGGGCGTGCATAATCATGAACATGCGGCCGTCCTTGTCCGTGATGATTTCGCCGTTGTGGCCTGCGCCGTTCAGTATGGCATCGGGGCTTTCGGACGTGAGTACTGGCTCCGGATCTGTCCAGCCGGAGAAGAGACTCTGCGATGTGCTGAGGCAGAGCGTGTACTCGTAGTTGTTGAAATGGTTTTTGGAGCAGAAGAAATAGTACAGCCCTTTATATTTATAGATGTAGCCGCCCTCGTAAGCCGTCGTGATGTAATGCGGCTCGCTGCCTTTGGCGTAACTCAAGCCATCCTTCGAAAGTTCGCGGATGAAGTTGCCTTTGCTGTTCACGTCGCCATAGACGAGATACTGGCGGCTGTCGTCGTCGAGGAAGTACTGGCCGTCCTGAGGCGTGGGATGCTCTGGCGTGCCGACGTTCAGGGTGCCTGCAAAGCGGAAGGGACTGTCGATGTCGTCGGCCACGAGGACCACCTGGCGGTCGTTCTCCATTGAGACAAAGAGGGTGAGATAGACAACCAGTTTGCCCTGGATGAGTGCCGGAGAGGGTGCCCAGAAGTTGATGTTCTGCTTGCCGGCTCCTGTCTTCATGGGGTCGGGTTTGCCGTCGCCAAACGGGTCGTGCGGGTTCGGCCCGGGGAACATGTCGCGATAGTAGGTCCAATTGCAGAGGTCGCGGCTGCGGTAAATCTTGATGGGGAAGCCCGTCTTGAAGCAATAGAACCAATCATCTATCTTCACGACGGACGGGTCGGGGCAGTCGAAGTCCGTGACAGGATTCATCGCGACAGTCTTGTCGGGCATGTCTTTCCGCAACTCAAACAAAGCCTTGTCGGCGATTTGACGCTCTGTCTGCGCCTTGGCAGCCAGACTTCCAGCGCAAAGGAGCAGCAGGATAAAGAAACATTGTTTCATTTGACAAATTGATTTGATGATTTGATATTTTTATGCAAAAATACAAAATAATCTTCAATCCCTAATCTCTAATCCAAAATAATTTGCTAACTTTGTAAGCATAAACTAACAAACTATGAACTTTATCGCAATTGATTTGGGAGCCACCAGCGGTCGGACGATACTCGGAAACGTTGCCGACGGCAAGCTTTCCATGCGAGAGCTGACGCGCTTCCCCAACCAGATCATACAGACAGGCGGACACTTCTTCTGGGACATCTTTGCCCTCTACGCCGAAATCCTCCGAGGCTTGAAACTCGTCGCCAGTCAAGGCATCCAGATCCAAAGCATCGGCATCGACACCTGGGGCGTGGATTTCGTATGCATAGGCAAGGATGGCGGCATCCTTCGCAACCCGTACAGCTACCGAGACCCGCAGAATAAGGGAATAAAGACCCTCTCTAACTCTCCCTTAAAGGGAGAGAACTCAGGTCAGAAAGTCTCCCCTTTAAGGGGAGATTTAGAAGGGTCTATCTATGAGCGGACAGGCATCCAGTTCCTTGACTTCAACTCTCTCTTCCAGCTTGCTGCGATGCGCAAGAACAAGGATTCGGCTTTAGAGGCTGCCGAGAAGGTGCTCTTCGTGCCAGATGCCCTGATGTACATGCTGACGGGCGAAGCTGTCTGCGAATATACGATTCTCTCTACCTCCCAACTTCTTGACCCTCGCACGAAGAAGATAGACGAAGAACTGCTTGATGCCGTTGGCATGAAGCGGCGTCAGTTCGGACGTTACGTCAATCCCGGCGATGTGGTGGGCACACTCTCGAAGGAGGTTCAGCAGCAGACGGGGCTCGGAGCTGTGCCTGTGGTGGCAGTGGCCGGACATGACACGGCATCGGCTGTAGCGGCTGTCCCTGCAGAGGACGAGCACTTCGCCTACCTCAGTTGCGGCACTTGGAGCCTCCTCGGCATCGAAACGAATGAGCCTATCATCAACGAGAAAAGCTACGAATACAACTTCACCAACGAGGGCGGCATAGAGGGAACCACACGCTTCCTGAAGAACATCTGCGGATTGTGGCTCCTGGAGCGCTGCCGAGGGGAATGGACCGATGCGCCTGCCGATGTGAACGAAATCAACAAAGCAGCCATGACGGCTCCCGCCTTCCGAAGCATCATCAACCCCGACGACCCACGGTTCGCCAACCCGACAAGCATGGTGGAAGCCATCAAGAGCTATTGCCGAGAGACGAACCAGCCGATTCCCGACACCTGGCAGCAGCAGGCTCGCTGCATCTTCGAGAGCCTCGCCCTGCGCTATCGCGAAGTCTTGGGCTACCTCAAGGAACTGGCACCATTCCCCATCGAGCGACTTCACGTCATCGGCGGCGGAACGCATAACAGCCATCTCATGCAGATGACAGCCGACAGCATCGGACTTCCCGTCGTGACAGGACCCGTGGAAGGCACTGCCATCGGTAACATCATGCTTCAGGCAAAAGCCGCAGGCCTCGTCAGCGACAGATTCGACATGCGAAAAATCATCGCCCAAAGCATCGAGACAAAGACATATCTGCCCAAAGAATAATAAAAACAATAACAGTATAACAATGAACAAAGAACCATTAGTAAAGCAAGCTTATGAAGTGGCGAAGGAACGCTTCGCAGAGATAGGAGTCGATACAGAGAACGTGTTGCAGCAGTTGCAGGACTTCCATTTGAGCCTGCATTGCTGGCAGGCCGACGATGTTCACGGCTTCGAGGTACAGGCCGGTGCCTTGAGCGGCGGCATCCAATCGACGGGCGACTTCCCCGGCGCAGCCCGCAACATCGACCAACTGCGGCAGGACATCCTCAAGGCAAAAAGCCTTATCCCCGGAAGCCATCGCCTTAACCTGCACGAAATATATGGCGACTTCCAGGGAAAAGTCGTTGACCGCGACGAAGTGACGGTCGATTACTTCAAAAGCTGGATAGAGTGGGGCAAAGCCAATGACACGAAGCTCGACTTCAACAGCACCAGCTTCTCTCACCCCAAGAGCGGCAACCTCACCTTGGCCAATCCCGACAAAGGCATCCGCGACTTCTGGATTGAGCACACCAAACGCTGTCGCGACATCGCCAACGCAATGGGCGAGGCACAAGGCGACCCTTGCATCATGAACCTCTGGGTGCACGACGGCTGCAAGGACGTCAGCGTCAACCACATGATGTACCGCACCATCCTCAAGCAATCGCTCGACGAGATCTTTGCCAAGGAGCAGCCTTGGATGAAGGACAGCATCGAAGGCAAAGTGTTCGGCATCGGACTGGAGAGCTTCACCGTCGGCAGTCACGACTTCTACACGGCTTATGCGGCTCAAAACAACAAAATCCTGACTATCGACACGGGCCACTATCACCCGACGGAAATGCCGGGCGACAAGGTGAGTGCCGTGTTGCCTTTCATCAAGGAACTCATGCTGCACGTCAGCCGTCCCGTTCGTTGGGACAGCGACCACGTCACCATTCAGGATGACCCGACGCAAGACCTCTTCAACGAAATAGTCCGTGCCGACGCTCTCAACCGCGTTCACTATGGCCTCGACTTCTTCGACGGCAGCATCAACCGCATTGCCGCCTACATCATCGGTTCGCGTTCTGCCCAGAAGTGCATGACGCGTGCATTGCTCGAACCGCGAAAGGCTATCTCCGACCTGGAACTTGCAGGCCAGGGCTACAAGGTGCTTGGCATCATCGAGGAGCAAAAGTGTATGCCTTGGCAAGCTGTTTATGACGAATTCTGCGTCCGCAACAATGTTCCGGTTGGCCAGGACTGGATGCAGGAAGTGGATGTTTACGAGAAAGCAGTGACAAGCAAAAGGTGACGAATTGAAAGGGTGAAAAGGTAAAGACATCGAAAGACAATGATTGCACTCGGTTTATTCATCATTGCGATAGGGGCTTTCTGCCAGTCCAGCAGTTATGTCCCCATAAATAAAGTCAAGGAATGGAGTTGGGAAAGCTATTGGATAGTGCAGGGCGTCTTTGCCTGGCTCGTGCTTCCGCTGCTTGGCGCCTGGCTCGCTGTTCCGCAAGGGCATAGCCTCTATGAACTGTTCGGCAGCAATGCTTCTGCCTCAGGCATGACCTTCTTCTATGGCGTGCTGTGGGGCATCGGCGGATTGACTTTTGGCCTCAGCATGCGTTACCTCGGCGTGGCGCTCGGACAGAGCCTTGCCTTGGGCACCTGTGCTGCTTTGGGAACATTGCTTGCCCCTGTCTTTACTGGTCATGCATCAGACCTGACGAGCAGTGTCGTCATTGGTGTCGTCGTGACGCTGGTCGGCATTGCCATCATCGGCATTGCCGGCGGAATGAGGAGCAGGGAACAGGCCTCGCCACAATCCTCCTCTGCGGAAGAGGGAGGGACGAAGTCTTCTCCTGCAAAAGAGAACATTGAAGGTGCTTTTGCCAAGGGTATCATTGTGGCTCTGCTTGCAGGCTTTATGAGTGCCTGCTTCAATATCGGCCTGGCCGCGGGGCAGCCCCTCCAGTTCGAGGGCGTGAGCCCGATGCTCGCTTCCCTGCCTGCTACTTTCCTCGTGACGCTTGGCGGCTTCTGCACCAATGCCGTTTATTGCTTTTATCAAAACGGGAAGAACCGGACATGGGGCGACTACGGCAAGACGTCCGTCTGGACGAACAACCTCTTGTTCTGCCTTTTGGCAGGAGCGCTTTGGTACAGTCAGTTCTTCGGCTTGAGCCTGGGCAAGGGCTTCCTTGCCGAGAGTCCTGTCCTGACCACTTTCGCTTTCTGCATCCTGATGGCGTTGAATGTCACGTTCAGCAACCTCTGGGGCATCATTCTCCGGGAGTGGAAGGGCTGTAGCAAGCGGACGGTCACGGTGCTTGTCATCGGACTGCTTGTGCTCATCATCAGTAGTTTCCTGCCCGGACTTCTGGAGTAAAGTGCTTTCCTTAGCTTTTTGTTTAACAGTATAATAAATGATTTAGGATTATGAAGAAGCTTCTTATCTTCCTTCCTTTGATTGTCGTGGCCAGTGCTTGTGTGGACTGGAAGAGCGGCAGCAGCAGCGAACATTATTCATGGGGCAAGGCCTCTTTGTACATCGAGAATCCTATTGCTCCTGGCGACAGTCTTTGTTATCAGATTAAGTTCGAACTCGACACCTTGGCCGCGGGGAGCGAATTGGCTGCCCGGCTCTCGCAAGTGCTTCGCGACAGCGTTATTTACACCACATCCCGCCCCACGGTGCAGGAAGCCATGAAAGCTTCGGCCGACTCTATTGAAGCGGAGTGGAAAGCAGAATTGGCTGAGAGATTCGATGCCGAACTGGAGTACAAGGACATGCTTCAGTACTACTATTCCGTAGAAGGGCATCCCCTTGAGGAGAGTCAGGAGGGCATCTTCTCCTATCAGACGACTATAGACTGCTACCTTGGCGGAGCGCATGGCAGCTATGTCGTGAACTACTACAATTTCGACAAGAAGAGCGGAAAACTTCTGGACATCAAGGATGTCGTTCCTGTAGGCAAAGAGCCGGAAGTGCTGAAGGCAATGGAAGAACAACTTTGCAAGGACTGGGAGGCGAAGGACCTTGCCGACCTTCAGGAGAAGACGGGTATCACCATGCTGGGCGACCTCTACCTGACCAACAATTTCCTGCTCAAGAACGACAGCATCCTCTTTCTCTACAACCAGTATGAGATTGCGCCCTACGCTGCCGGACTGATAAGCATCACCATCCCGTCAACGACCATCCGGTAGCGGCATACCACGAGGTGTTTTGGAAGTCGGCGTTCCAGCCGTAGGACTCATAATTGCTCAATGGCACGAACATGGAGACGCCGCCATAGCAGAAAGGTTTCGTAACTGTGGGAAAGAGGCGGGTGCAGTGTGCGGCATACCATTGGTTCGTCTTTGGGAGGGATTGTTTCGTGACGGCTTGGCCGAAGTATTCCTTCCATTCGGCATAGTCCTCTTCACTGAGCAGGCAGTACATCGTGGTGCACATGTCGTAGCAGAAGGTGTATTTCTGCCAGGACTGGTCGCAATAGGATTGGAAGTCTGTCGTTAGCGGCTGCTTGTGTTCCATGAAGAAGGGCGTCAGCAGCTTTCCCGTGATTTGTGCAAGCGCTTCGAGCTTGGTGCAGTCGATGCATGAAAGCAGTACGCCCGGGTATGGGCTCTGTGGATAACCACTTTGGTACTCGTCGATGATGCCATTCACGTCGCTTGTGCAAAGCGCTTTGATGATCTTGTGGTAAGGAGCGCCTGGTCCCGGTATTTCTGCGGGCGAACCGATCATGTAGTTCGTCACGTGTCGGAGTTCGTAGGCCACTTCAATGCATTGCATGAAGCAGGCGTCGAAGAAGATGTAGTCGAACTTAGGCAGCTGAGTGAGGGCTTCGCGCATCTGGGGTATTTCCATCTCAATCTTCCCGGTGGATGTGGTGCCAGAGTCCTCGTCTTTTCCGAAGGTTTTCCGCCTGGAAGAATTGTGTTCCGGCGTCCAGCCTGTGGCGTGCGACCAGAAGGTGATGCCGTAGTGGCGTGCGGGGAAGTATTGCTCAATCTGGCGCAATGCGTCGAGCATCACGTTGGCATCCGTGCTGCTCACCTCCTGGTCGTATTGCTTCCAGAGCTGCATCCCGCCCTTTGCCGACAACTCGTAGATGGCGGGCCGCTCGCCCTTGTTGTCGAGAAAGATGATGAAGTTGACGTCTTCGGGAATCAGATCCTTGCCTTTCACCATTTCCGTCGTGTCCTGTTGCGCAGGGAGCGGAGGCGTATGGTCGGCCACCATATAGACAATGACGGTGCGTTCGGCCTCTCCCCGAGGTTGTACGGGTTGAACAGGAATTTCGAGGTCGTCGTGACATCCTGCCAGAAAAAGCACACTATATAATATAATAATGTATAGGACAAACCGTTTCATGGGTGCAAATGTAAGAAGAAATT
>CAMKTM010000112.1 GCA_946415695.1 uncultured Prevotellaceae bacterium
CGTTGTCGAAGCAGCGGAGCACGTGGATGATGGCGTCGCACTCGCGTATGTTGGCGAGGAACTGGTTGCCGAGGCCTTCGCCTTTGCTGGCACCTTTCACGAGGCCTGCTATATCAACGATGTCGCAGACGGCGGGCACGATGCGCCCCGGATGTACGAGTTCGGCGAGCCGAGTCAGTCGCTCGTCGGGAACGGTCACTTGTCCCAACTGTGCGTCGATGGTGCAGAAGGGGAAGTTAGCTGCCTGAGCCTTTGCGCTCGACAGACAGTTGAAGAGGGTTGACTTGCCTACGTTGGGCAGTCCTACTATTCCGGCTTTCATTGTTTCAATTCATAATTCATAATTCACAATTCATAATTACAATCCCGCTGCCGAGGTGCGATTAGAAGTCGCAAAAATTGTCGTTCTCCGCCTCTTTGATTGCCATGCACTCCATTTCGATGAGCCATGACGGACGGCAGACGGGGGCGAGGGTGAAGACGGTGGGAATGTTGGGATACTTCTCGCTGAACATGCGGCTGACTTTCTCGAAGTCGGAGCCGTCGCGCAGATAGACAATGAGTTGCATGGTGTTGTCCATCGTCATGCCTGCTTCTGCCAGCAGTGTCTCCACGTTTTCCCACATGCGGCGTGTCTGCATCTCGATGTCGCCCTGGTGCATCACTTCTCCCTTGTTGTTGATGCTTGCTGTGCCGGAGATGATGGCATGGTTGCGGTCGCCGAACTTCAGGAGTGTTCCGCGTTCGAAGGTGACGCCGTACTCGCTGGTGCGGTTGAGGTGGGAAGTGGCATAGAGATAGCTTTGCTGTTCGGGCTTGAAGCCTTTCAGGGCGTAGCATCCCAGCTGAATGATAGCCTTCGGGTCGGCAGGATTGCCGCCGATGCCGGTCGAGGCGATGTAGTGCGTCTCGGGCACCAGCCCGTGCTGTGCGAAGTTTTCCCATCGGGCAAGGACGAGGCCTTTGTACTGCGTATCGACGTCGCGGACGAAGAACCAGGTGCGGATGCAGTTGTCTTCGAGTGTCATGTCGTGTTCTTCGAGCAGCTCTTCATAGTCTTCGAGCAGCGTTTGTGTCTGTCCGTAGCTGCTTCCTTCGCTCGTCATGTTCATCGTCCACAGATGTTCGTAGTCTCCGCTGCGCACGATGGTGGAGCGCAGGCGGTCGGCCGTTGGGACCACCTCTGTGCCGCGTTGCAGATAGAGCCATTGAGCCACTTTGCTGCCGTCGAGGGGCGGTTGCTGAATGTACGAGACGGTGCAGCTGTCGTCCTGCGGCATGAGCGGTTGCTGGTTGGTGGCATCGGAGAGGAAGTATCGCTTGAAGACGGGCTTTGCGTCCTTCGTGTCCTCTGCGGCAAGTAGCCAGGCTTCTGCCTGACAGATGCGGCGGAACTGTTCGGCGAACGACTCGCCGCGCGGCTCGACGTGCAGCATCGCATGCCACTCCGCCGTCTTCCCCTCTGGGGCAAACGCCGTCAACTCGATGGTGGCACCGAGTTTTTCCAGGTATGTTTTCTTAAATTGCATGGTGCATTGTGTGATATTGGGTGCAAAGGTACAACTTTTAATTCATAATTCATAATTCATAATTCATAATTTTCCTTTCCGTGTGGTTTGAAGACAATAAAGGCGTGCCTCGTTGACAATAAAGGTGTGCCTCGTTGGCCATAAAGGTGTGCCTCGTTGGCCATAAAGGTGTGCCTCGTTGGCCATAAAGGCGTGCCTCGTTGACAAGAAAGGTGTGCCTCGTTGTCAATAAAGGCGTGCCTCGTTGGCCATAAAGGCGTGCCTCGTTGACATGAAAGGCACGCCTTGTTTTTGAGGTGCTCATTTCGTTTTTCAAAAGACAAGCAAATTTATCTGTGCATTTCCTTTGATATGAATGAAGAAAGAAGTAACTTTGGGCGCGAATTATCAAAAAAGGGTCAAACGACAGCCTAAAATTCACAACGCAATAACATTATTTCTTACAATATCTTAGTAAACTTAAAACATTATGAAACAAAACTTACTAAACAAACTATGGCTGCGAGTCGGGATGATCGTAGCCGTGATGACAACCGCTCTGGCAGGGACTGCCTGGGCGCAAGGTGACTACAGTACTGACTACACGGGCAATGTGACGCTTTCCACAACTGGCGGAACAAGTGCAAGCACATGTGTCGTAAAGATTCAACAAGTAGGAACAACTACTGTTAATAGTTATGACGGTATTAAGGCCGGTACAAGCTCAAAGGCCGGTGCTGTTAAAATAACAGTCCCCTCCGGAACGAAGTATCTCCACCTGCACACTGCTGCATGGAATAATGAGTCAGTTAAACTTGCAGTATCTTCTTCTGCTTATAACGACGAAATATCTCTTACGTCAGATTCTGGAGTTAGTGGTAATAGTCCTTTTACTCTTGGCAGCTATGACAAAGCTTCCACGGATTATTACAAGGTCATCACGTTTGATTCTGCTTTGACAGAAGCTACGGATGTGACCTTCACAGCCAAAAGCGGCAGGCGCTTTGTCGTTTGGGGCGTGACTGCTGAAGATGAAGGTTCTACCTTGGCTGTTGCCACGAGCGTAGTCATCAGCGATAAGGCCATCACCAACACGGATGTTCACGTCAGCGACGAGGCAGGCTCCCTGTCTGCAACCGTTGTTGCAGGCGAAACCACACTCTCCGGCGCCACCGTTACTTGGAGCGGCAACAACGATGCCGTAGCTACCATCGACGCTTCCACAGGCGCTGTCACTCTCGTCGGAGCAGGCGTTGTCACCTTCACCGCTGCCTATGCAGGCGTTTCTGGTGAGTACAAAGCTTCTTCTGCCAACTACGAGATGACCGTCACAGACAGCACTCCGTTTACAGGCGGCGACGTGACATTTGATGCCACTGCCGACAAGGGCAACACATCACAAGGTGCAGGTTCTATCGTCAAGCATGGCGTAACATTCGCTTGCGATAATGGCGTCCTTGGCAATGGCTCGGAATATCGTATCTATAAGAATTCTGTAACCACATTTACCCTTTCTGCCGATGCAGTTGCCAGTGGCTATGTCATTAAGAGCATTGCCTTTACATGCACAGGCAGCAATCCTGCTTCTGGCTTTGGCGATCAAGAAGGTTGGACAACAGAAGGCAGCAACGGCACTTGGACAGGTGCAGCCGCTTCCGTTTCCTTTACCGCTTCGGGCGCTCAGGTTCGTGCCACAGAGATTGTCGTGACTGTAGGACAGCAGGCAGCTCTTTCTTCTATCGAGGTTAGCGGCGACTATCCCACTTCATTCCATGCTGGCGATGCTTTCTCTCACGAGGGTATCGTCGTGACTGCCACTTACGATGACTCCACCACAAGAGATGTGACAGCCCTCGCAACCTTCAGCGAGCCTGACATGACAAGCGTCGGCATCAAGACCGTTACAGTTAGTTACAGCGAAGGCGAAGTGACAGAGACAACCACTTACCAGATTGCAGTCAATGCTCCCGCAACACTCGTGTCAATCTCTCTCTCCGGCACATATCCCACCGAGTTCGGTCAGGGCGACGCTTTCAGCTCTGAGGGTATCGAGGTGACTGCTCACTACGATGACAACACGACAGCAGACGTAACTGCCAATGCTACTTTCTCTGGCTACGACATGAATGCCTTGGGCGAGCAGACCGTAACCGTTAGCTACGAAGGCAAGGAAGCAACCTATACCATCAACGTCGTAGAGAAGAAGGGTACGGCAACCAATCCTTACACAGTAGCTGAGGCTCGTGCTGCCATCGATGCAGGCACAGGCACACAGGGCGTCTATGTTGCAGGTATCGTGTCGAAGATCGTCACAGCCTTCAACTCGCAGTTCGGCAACATCTCCTATAACATCTCTGCCGACGGCACAGAAGCAGCCGACCAGCTCCAGGCTTATCGCGGCAAGAGCTACAACGGCGACAACTTCACCTCTGCCGACGACATCCAGGTGGGCGACACAGTTGTCGTCTATGGCAACTTGACAAAGTACAACAGCACCTACGAGTTCGCTCAGGACAACCAGCTCGTCAGCCTCATCCGTCCTGTCGTTACCACTCCATCCATCAATCTTGGTGAAAACGAGATCAATGCTTTTGCCCAAGGTTCCGATGGCGTCATCCTCGTTGGCTACGAGAACATCACCACTGTTGTGGCTGAGGTCTTCTTCTGCGACGCTGACGGCAATGCCGCTACCTACGACTGGGTGGCAGCCAGCATCAATGACATTAACAACTTAGAGTACATCATCGATGCCAACACAAGCACCGATGCCCGCACAGCCTACATGAAGGTTCATGCCCTCGACGACGACGCCAACGACGTCTATTCCGAGCTGATTACCATCAACCAGGCCGGCTATGTGGCTCCCGCTGCAGAGTTCGCAACATTGCCGTTCAGCTTCGATGGTGGCAAGGCGGACATTGAAACAACCGATGGCTTGACCCAGGAAGGCCTTGATAGCGACTATGGAAGTTCTCCGAAGCTGAAGTTCAATAGCACAGGCGACTATGTTGTCTTGGCATTCAACGAGCGTCCCGGCAAGCTGACCTTCGACATCAAGGGCAACAGCTTCTCGGGCAGCACGTTCACCGTGCAGACTTCCGAGGACGGCGTGACCTACACCGACCTTGAGACTTATACAGAACTTGGCACCACCCAGAGCGAAGAGTTCGACAACCTCGGCGAGAATGTCCGCTACATCAAGTGGCTATATACGGAGAAGGTATCCGGCAACGTAGCCCTCGGCAATATCGAACTTGCCACATACACAACCCCCGTCCTTGTAGCTTCTATCACCGTTGACCCGGCTACAGTTAATGCTACTGCCGCTGAGACAATAGGCGCTTTGGAACTCACATATGCGAACTTCACCGTCAGTGGTGCAAGTGACTTCGATATTGAGTACTATGATGAATACGATAATGTTATCAGTCAGCCGAATTGGATTGATGCTGAAGTCGAGGCAAATGGAGCGAACTATGTTGTATCATACATTATCGCAGCCAACAATGGCGATGCCCGTACAGCTTCTTTCAAGGTATATGCTCTTGACAGTGATGCCAACTATGTTTATTCCAATGTTGTGACAGTCAACCAGGCTGCATACGTTGCTCCCGCAACAGGCGACCAGTATGCACTCTTCACAGGCGACCTCGTTGAAGGCGATTACATTATTTGTTATAATGGATATGCAATGAACACAGACGTCGAGAACGGGCGCTTAATGTACGCAACGGTTACTCCCGAAAGTGATGTGATTACCACAAGCAATGCCGCCATCGTTTGGCACATCGCTAAGAGTGGTGACTACTGGACCATCTATAATGCCGAGGCTGATGCATACGCAGCAAGTACGGGCGTGAAGAACAAAGCCCAGATGCTAGCAGACGGAACCGACGACATGGCTCTTTGGACTGTTAGCGGAACTGATGAATACGAGTTTGTCAACAAGGCAAATTCTGAAGCTGGTGTAAATGCCAACTTGCGCAACAATGGCACATACGGCTTTGCTTGCTATGCAGCAACAACCGGTGGTGCGTTGTCACTTTACAAGAAGGTGGGAGTCGCTCCTGCCTCTCAGGCCGTAACTGTCAGTGCTGCAGGCTATGCAACATTGGTTGCTGAACAGGATCTCGACATTCCTGCCGGTGTAGAAGTGTTCGCTGTTCAGATTAATGGCAATTATGCTCATCTCGAGTCTGTCACTGCCGGCGTTCCTGCCGGCGAGGCAGTCGTAGTCAAGGCAAACGCCGGTGACTATTCCTTCACCTATGCAACAAGCTCTGTATCTGCACTCACCGTCACCAACGATCTCGTTGCAGCCACAGCTCCTGTAACAGCTGACGGCACACAGTACGTCCTCGCTAAGCCCGCAGGCGAAGAGGTCGGCTTCTACCAGGCAACAGCAGGCAGCACCATTGCAGCAGGCAAGGCTTACCTCCAGATTACCGGCACGGCTCCCATCAAGGGCTTCACCTTCATCTTCGACGACGACGCAACAGGCATAGAAATGGTCAATGGTCAATCATCAATGGTCAATGACCCCATCTTCAACCTTGCCGGCCAGCGCATCCAGAAACTGCAACGCGGCATCAACATCGTTGGCGGAAAGAAGATGCTCAAATAGCACAAACATCCTTTCCCCCCTGCCTCAAAAGGTAGGGACACAAACATCAAGCGGCACATCCACCCGGGCGTGCCGCTTGATGTATGTATATAATAGAAGTCTCCCCTGAAGCGCAAGCGCGGACGGACGCGCGGCACGCCATGTCGTTTGCTTTTACATGTAAAAGCAATTGCTTGTACATGTAAAAGCAATTGCACGTACATGTACAAGCAAACACCCCGCCACGGGACGTCGCCGAAAAAGAAAAGCCAAAATGGCACAAAAAGGGAGTTAAAACTTCCCATCATAACTCCTCTTCTGTGAGGCTAAGTGTCAAAACCATCACATAATTAAATATATTGTGCCCTAATTCTTTGTGGTAAGTGCAAAAAAATATATATTTGTGCGCGAAAATGATAAATAGGTAAAAAGGCCAACAAAACAGACTGCAAGAATGCTCTGCAAGACGATGGAACTCAGTCCTTCCACGCTCAGTTCGCTTTCTAATATCGCTTCTGGGAGAGGAACATCTGTGAAGCGCCTCATAGAGAGAAGCCTCGAGGAAATGGCAGAAGACTACGATGATGCCGTAACATTCAAGTATCTTTGCAGGACTCAGCCCGAAGGAATGGAGATGCTTAGCGAAGAAGAACAGGAAGCCTTCGAGCATTCTTGGCCTTCCGTGTTGAAATTATAGATAATGTGGTCTGTTTCCTGTTCCTCGTTCCCCGTGGTCAGGCATACACCAAGAAAGTAGAAACTGAACTGAAACACCAAGATTAAGACAACTCAATCAAACTCAATAAAACCTCAAACCAAACATGACGACAATAGCACTTAACAATCTTTGGAGGTATCTGCAAGGCCTGGCACTTACGGAGAAAGATCGTAAGTGGCTGGCAGGGAAGCTGCAAGAACCAAGCCTTTCGCCTTATACTCAGGAAGAGTTAGATTCCATGATAAAGCAGTCTGAACAGGATTTGAAAGATGAGAACTATCGTGATGTTGATGAATTGTTCAGTGAATGGGACGAGGAAAGTTCAACTTTTTTCGCTGCCGAACCTACAGTTGAATACAATTCACGCAAGGTATGAAAGTAATCATTACAAATACCGCAGAATGCCAAATAGCGAAGACAGCTGATTACATCGAACAAGCATGGGGCAGAATTAATAAGATAAAGTTCAGAAAGAAAATACAAAAAGCTATCAGTCTTTTGCGTCAGCACCCCAATCTCGGAGCATTAGAACCTTTGCTGAAACAACACACCAAACAATATCACAGCATAGTAGCAGCACAATACAACAAAATCATATACCTCGTCAACGACGACCACATTGAAATAGTTGCCTTTTGGGATGTTAGAAGAGAACCGACCAAGCTTGCCAATGAAATAATCGATAAGTAAGACATAACAAACCCGACAACCACCAATAACAAACCCAACTATCGTCTTTAACTCCCTTAACTCCCCCCAAAAATATTATCCAACTCAATAACTCACAAACTAAAAACTTCAACAATGGGCAAACTGATGTTTCTGCTATACTTCATCTTGTCGGTG
>CAMKTM010000113.1 GCA_946415695.1 uncultured Prevotellaceae bacterium
GTCGGGTTGATTTTGCCGCTGCTGAACTCGCTGAGGTGTCCGCCTTCGTCGAGCAACTGCCGTGCCAACTCCTCCTGATTGTTAATCTTTGCCACCGTCACCAGCGCAAAGCGTCCCAGATGGCTGTTCATCAGCATGGGCTGTGCGTCGGTGTCGCTGATGACGCCGATGCCCGATTTACCTTGGAACTTGTCGAGTTCCGGTTCGAAGCGAGTGCGGAAGTATGTGCTTTCGAGGTTGTGGATGCTGCGCAAGAAGTCGCCTTCGTCGCTCAGAGTGGCCATGCCGCCACGTTTTGTGCCAAGATGTGACTGATAGTCTGTGCCGTAGAAGAGGTCGGTAGCGCACGGCTGCTTCTGTACCGTTCCGAAGAATCCACCCATTCTTTTCTTTAATTAAGAGTTAAGAATGAAAAGTGAAGAATGAGAGTTACCTCACTCTCGCTCCTCATTTTTCCGGGTGCAAAGGTACGAAAATAAGTGAAGAATGAAGAATGAAGAATAAAGAATTTGCTTTCGCAGTCGTATTTTTTTGCTTTTTGCTTTTTGCTTTTCACTTTTTGTTGTATCTTTGCACCATCGCACGTTAATTCCCCAGTGGGCGGCGGGCGGTCTCTTATATAAGAAAGACGTTTTCGAACGTCTGTCGTTGTGACTCACGAACTTCGCAACTCCGTAACATCACAACAGGCAGATGACAACGAAGCGTCTGCGTGGGTACGCATCTATATACCTTATTATATTTAGTTCGTACTGGCGTGGGCTAACAGCGTTGTCTATCCTGTGTGATGTGGGCAATGCGAAGGCCTGTGAGTCCAGGATAGGCTGAGAAGCAAAACACCTGCGCCTTTTTTGTATATCTGTGCGAACCTTTAACCTTACCCTTAATCGCCAGCTTCGGGGTGTTTGCAGGCACAAAAAAGAAAAAGCATGAAACATTCCTACTTGCGGCACATCCTATTGTGCCTATGCCTGCTTGCAGGCATCAATGTCTTTGCTTACGATGCCCTTATTGACGGCATCTATTACAACTTCTCGGGAAACGAGGCAACGGTAACCGGCGGTGAGGGCCACGACTCTTATTCCGGGGTCGTGAGCATTCCTGATGCCGTTGAATACAACGGCAAGACCTACCGCGTGACAAGCATTGGCGAGGAAGCCTTTTGTGAGACTTACGTGAAAATTGTCAACATCCCCGAGAGCGTGACGTATATTGGAAAAAAGGCTTTCGGAGACTGCGAGGGACTGATTTCCGTCTCTATCCCCGAGAATGTGACGTATATCGGAGAACTTGCTTTCAAGTACTGCGAGGGATTGATATCCATTTCTATCCCGGAGAATGTGGCATATATCGGAGAACAAGCTTTCAAAGGCTGCAGCAGCCTGACTTCCATAAAAGTGAGCGAGGGAAACGCAAAGTATGATTCACGAAACAATTGCAATGCAATTATTGAGACGGAAACAAATACACTGATTGCGGGTTGTCAAAAGACAGTCATCCCTGCAGGGATAAAAAGCATTGGCTCTCATGCATTTCAAGGTTGTACCGGCCTGACTAGCATTACAATTCCCAAAGGCGTGACCAGCATTGGCGACTGGGCCTTCGTGGATTGCGCAGGCCTGACCTCAATCAACATTCCCAACAGCGTGACCAGCATCGGCGACGAAGCCTTCCGTGGTTGCGAAGGCCTAACATCCGTCCATATTACAGACTTAGCAGCGTGGTGCAATATCGCATTTGAAAATAATCCTCTAGATTATGCTCACCATTTATATTTGAATGGTCAGGAGATAACACATCTTGTCATCCCCAATAGTGTGAGTAACATCAGCGACTATGCCTTCTCTGGTTGCAGCGGCCTGACCT
Source organism: uncultured Prevotellaceae bacterium (assembly GCA_946415695.1). GTDB lineage: Bacteria > Bacteroidota > Bacteroidia > Bacteroidales > Bacteroidaceae > Physcousia. The sequence continues at coordinate 1,867 of CAMKTM010000113.1, forward strand.
CTGTCACCATCCCCAACAGTGTGACCGGTATTGGAGATTATGCCTTCGATGAATGTAACAATCTGACTTCTGTTACCATTCCTAACAGCGTGACCAGCATCGGCAGGGGTGCCTTTCGAGATTGCAGCGGCTTGACTTCCGTGAGAGTTGGAATGGCAAAGCCTATCGGAATTTATGATAATACTTTCACTAATCGAAGAAATGCCACTCTATATGTCCCTCTCGGGAGCGTGTATGAATACGGAGAAGCTGACTACTGGGAAGAGTTTAAGGAAATCGTTGGGTTGGAAGAGTCGGTCATAGAGGCAGATGGATTATACTACCAATTAACTAACTCTAATGCAATCAATGCTAAAATTGGTCAGATAGTCTTACCTTCAAATTCAGATGTTGCCATTGTCGTTGAAGCACCCAGAGGGCATAGCTATAACAACTTCAATTGTATAGAAATACCCTCATCAATTAAATCTGCTGGCAAAACTTACCCTGTGGTAGCTATTGACGAATGTGCATTTGCCGAGTTCAAAGAGGGTGGACCGAAATGTGTCGTAATCCCGAACTATGTTGTATATATCGCAGAAGAGGCATTCGTGGAAAGCGTAACACTGGAACGAGTAGAGATACCTAACTCCGTAAGATTTATTGGCGAAGATGCCTTCGGTGATTGCGAGTCATTGAAAGAGATAGTATCCTTTATCCAGAACCCCTTCGCAATACATACCTCTGTGTTCCGTGACATTGCAAATGACGCTACACTCTATGTTCCTTTCGGCACAAAGACGCTATATGAAGCCACCGCTGGCTGGAGTACCATTGTGAATATCGTGGAGATGGAGCCTGATAAAAAGACAGACATTTCTCAGATGGACAACGTGATTTACCTGGAGGGTGCCGAGGCCATTGCTGACGGCGGCATGGCGACGTTGAGGGTGAAGATGAAGAACAGCGTGGATGCTGCGGGCTTCGACTTTGACATGTATCTGCCCGAAGGATGCCACTTTGCACTTGACGAGGACGAGGAACCAGACACAGAACTGTCCCGTGAGCGTTTCAGCCTGTCGGAAATAAACAACAGGCGTTTCTTCAAGCGCAAGCTGAACGAAGACGGCAGCCTGAATGCCTATGCCGTATATGACACAGACAAAACGATTGCCGGCAACGACGGAACCATCGTCCTGGTGCGTATCATCGTGGACGAGGGGGTGTCGATTGGCGAGCATCCTATAGTCCTGAAAAACTGGGGTGTGACCGACTACTTCGGTAGTGTCCTGCCAAAGCCTATCAATGACCCTGTAGCATACCCCTTGGATATCATTGACATGAAGCGGGGCGATGCGAACGGCGACGAGGGCCCGAGAATCAACACCGGTGACTTCAGGACAGTCACCAATTATATCCTTGGCCTGCCAATTGGCAACCTGAATGAAACCTGCGCCGATGCCAATGGGGATGGAGTGATAGATGTGGGCGACCTGACAGCAATGTCGAACCTGCTGAACTATGGCACAATCTATCGCCCCCAAAAATAAACAATTATTCTTAACAAGGAACAAAAAACAACAAATATAAATACACAAAACTATGAAAAAGATTAAATTTCTGAACGCAATGCTGTTCTGCTTAATGAGTGCTACCCCTGCCCTTTGGGCAGAAACCACTGACATTTCTGATTATAAGTATGTATTGTATGTTGACCCTATGGAAGTGAAAACCGGCGCTACGGATGTCACCCTCTCAGTGAATATGAAGAACTTCCAGGAGGCTCAGGGCTTTTCCTTTGGCATAAGCCTGCCTGAAAGCTTCTCCTTCGCACAGACAAAGGATGGTGAGCTTTATATTGAGCAGAGTACCGTCCGAACCAATGGAGACTTCTTCGACATTTTCAAGCCAACCCTTCAACCAGACGGGAGCGTGAAGGTCATAGCGGCTACCCAGGATAACGATATCACCATCAGTGGCAATGATGGCGAGGTTGTGAAGGTCCACATACAGCTGCCCTCAAATATACACCCGGGGACATATACCGTCAAGATACTTGAACCCATGGTCACACTTACCACCGGAAGGCCAGCAAGACAGGAGGCGGAAGTGGTCGAGACAGACATAGAAATCACGGACGGAATTGGCGATGTTATGGGGACGGAGTCCCCTGCAAAAAGGCAGTACAACCTCGCTGGCCAGTGTGTTAGCAAGAATCACAAAGGCGTTAATGTAGTACAGCAGTCTAACGGTACAACAAGAAAGGTGCTGGTTAAATAAAAACCATCTCTAATCTAATGCAGGGCGCAACACAAATGAAGTGTTGCGCCCTGCTTGTTTTTACCTGTTTGTTGTTGTTATGCTGGGTAGATAAGCTTGAAGTCGAGCTGTTTGCGGTAGAGGTCGGCGCGGCTGACCTGCACCTTGACGCTGTCGCCGAGGTTGTAGCAGTGGTGATAGCGGCGGCCTTTGAGGCAGAAGTTCTTCTCGTCGAAGTCGTAGTAGTCGCCCTCGAGGTCGCGCAAGGGCACCATGCCTTCGCATTTGTTCTCATCTATCTCGACGTAGAGTCCGAACTCCGTGACGCCAGAGATGGTGCCTTGGAAGGTCTCGCCGAGGTGGTCGTTCATGTACTCCACCTGTTTGTACTTGATGCTGGCGCGTTCAGCCGATGCTGCTGTCTGCTCCATGTCGCTGCAGTGCTCGCAGAGCTCTTCGTACTTGAGCTGGCTGACGTTGCGTCCGCCCTCGGCATAGCGTGTCAGTAGGCGGTGCACCATGAGGTCGGGGTAGCGGCGTATGGGTGAGGTGAAGTGTGTGTAGTAGTCGAAGGCGAGGCCGTAGTGTCCGCAGTTGTAGGTGCTGTACTTGGCCTTCATCATGGCACGGAGTGTTATCATCTCGATGACGTTCTGTTCGCGTTTGCCTTTGACGTCTTCGAGGAGGCGGTTCAGGTTGCGGCTTATCTCGTTGCGGTTGCCCGTTGCCTTCAGCTTGTGTCCGAACTTCTTGACGAAGTCTGCGAGGTTCAAGAGCTTCTGCGGGTCTGGACTTTCGTGGATACGATAGGGCAGAACCTTCGCCTTCTGATTCTTGGGAACCTTGCCGATGCTCTCGGCCACCGTGCGGTTGGCCAGGAGCATGAACTCTTCGATGAGTTTGTTGGCGTCCTTCGCCACCTTGAAATAGACGCCTGTGGGGTGTCCGTCCTTGTCGATGTTGAAGCGCACCTCGCAGCGGTCGAAGTCAACGGCACCGGCGGCGAAGCGCTTCTGGCGCAGTATCTTTGCCAAACGGTTCAGGATGATGAGAGAGTTTTCCATTTCGGGGGCAAGGGGCAAGGGGCAGGGGGCAGGAGAATTGTTGGGGCAGGAGGTGTTCTCTTGCCCCTTGCTCCTTGCCCCTTGCTCCTTATAATCTTCCGGACTTGCCTCGCCTCGCTCCTCGAAAATCTTTTGCACCTCTTCGTATGAGAAGCGGCGGTCGCTGCGGGTGACGGTGTGGACGAGTTTCCAGTTCTTCACTTCGGCCTTCTCGTTCATGTGGAAGATGACGGAATAGGTCAGTTTGTCCTCGTCGGGCCGGAGCGAGCAGATATAGTTGCAGAGGCGTTCGGGCAGCATGGGCACTGTGCGGTCCACGAGATAAACGCTCGTGGCGCGCTTAAAGGCTTCCTTGTCGATGATGGAGCCTTCCTTGACGTAGTGGCTGACGTCGGCTATGTGGACGCCCACCTCATATAGTTTGCTATTTGACGATTTCCCGTTTGACGGTTTGATTTCTCGGAAGCTGAGGGCGTCGTCGAAGTCTTTCGCATCGGCGGGGTCGATGGTGAAGGTGAGGACGTCGCGCATGTCGAGGCGGCGACTGATTTCTTCCTCGGTGATGCCCGGCGTGAGCTTCTCGGCGGCTTTCTCCACGAGTGCCGGATAGGTGTAGGGCAGTCCGTACTCGGCCAGGATGGCGTGCATCTCAGCATTGTTCTCGCCCGTCTTGCCCAGGATGTCAACCACTTTTCCGATGGGGTTCTTGGCTCTCTCGGGCCATTCCACGATGCGCACCACGGCCTTGTCGCCCGTCTTGCCCTTCTTGAGGTGTTCCTTGGGGATGAAGATGTCGTTGGCCAAGGTGCGGTCCTCGGTGAGGAGGTAGGCATAGCCCTTCTGCACCTGTAGGGTTCCCACGAAGGTCTTGTCGCTGCGCTTGAGGATTTCGGTGACGGCGGCCTCGCGGACGTGGTGTTTTCTGCGGGCAAGGAGCGTGACCTGCACCGTGTCGCCGTCCATGGCGTGCTGGCTGTTGCGCTCGGCCACCAGGATGGGCTCGCCGCCGTCAGCGGGCTCGAAGGTGTTCTTGCCGTTTGCCTTGCGGTGGAAGATGCCGGTCATCACTTGCTCCGGCATGTTGAGCGTGTAGCAGAAGCGCGGTTGCTCCTTGATGAAGTCGTCCATCAGGAGCCCTTCCAGCACGTCCATGAGCAGCATCTTGGCCCCGCTGGAGGTGAGGTGGAGCTGTTTGCACAGACTCTTCATCGGGAAGGTGATGGCTGGATTCTCCTGAAAGAAATCAATCACAGTACGTTCCAAATCGACTTTTCGCAGCCCGTGGCTGCCGGTTTTCTTCTTTCCCATAACGCAAATGTTTTCTGCAAAGATATAAAAAAAAAGTGATATGCGAGCCGTTGCGGGGCAGATTATTATAAAAAAACATGTGTTTTGTGAGTTATATAGGCTCGGGATGATGTTCAAGATGCCTTGCCTTGTTGCTTGCATGGTCGTGACCATGCAATTGCAAGTACATGACCATGCAATTGCAAGTACATGACCATGCAATAAAAGGCCCCTGCAATGTCTGATGACGCAAAGTGCTGTGCAGGCAAAAACCGAACGTCGGGAAATGAGCGACGACATGCCTTCCCAAAGGGTGGACTTCAATAATTTTCATTTGTCGATTTTTAATTTCCAATTAAATGTCGTACCTTTGCACCCGCAAACTGCAAAGTAAGAAAAGAAAACAATATGAAATATGCTTTAGTAACAGGCGGTTCGCGCGGTCTTGGCCGTGCCGTCTGCCTTAAATTGGCAGCTCAGGGGTTGCCCGTTATCATCAATTATCAGAGCAATGCCGCAGCCGCCGAGGCCGTCAAGGCAGAGATAGAAGCTGCCGGTGGCAAGGCGGAGCTGATGCCCTTCAACGTAGGCAAGGAAGAAGAGGTGGACCGTGCCTTCGAGGCTTGGACGGAGGCTCACCCCGACGACTACATCGCCTACCTTGTGAACAACGCCGGCATCCGCAGAGACGGCATGATGTTCATGATGCCCACCGAGGACTGGCACGCCGTGATTCAGACCTCGCTCGACGGCTTCTACTACGTCACGCGCCGCTGCCTGCCCACAATGTTGCGCCGCAAGCACGGCGGACGCATCGTGAACATGACGTCCCTCTCCGGACTCAAAGGCTTGCCCGGACAGACGAACTACAGTGCTGCGAAGGCCGCCATCATCGGTGCCACCAAAGCGCTTGCTCTCGAAGCCGCCGCTCGCGACGTGACCGTCAATGCCGTCGCACCGGGCTTCATCGAGACCGACATGACGAAGGACCTCCCCGTCGATGAACTGAAGCAGCAGATACCGATGGGCCGCTTCGGTCGCCCCGAGGAAGTGGCAGACCTCGTTGCCTTCCTCCTCTCCGACGCAGCCTCATACATCACGGGCGAAGTCATATCCATCAACGGAGGACTGTACACATAAAGGGGCAAGGGGCAAGGAGCAAGGGGCAAGAGAAAAGCTTTGAG
>CAMKTM010000114.1 GCA_946415695.1 uncultured Prevotellaceae bacterium
TGGCAGCCGTGCCCATGTCCTGCATCATCATAATTTGCTTCTCTGAGTTGCCGGCCGATGTGGGCAACTGAATGGCTCCGAGCTTTGCTGCACCGTCGTGAGCGCCGAGGCCTCCGGTAAAGAGGCCATAGCCGTAACTCACCTGCACGACATCGCCCGGGCCGACGTCGCCGACGGCAAAGACGCGGGCACAGCACTCCGACCACATGTCGAGGTCAGCCTGTGTGTAAGTTCCTACGACAGGCTTACCTGTCGTACCGCTGGAAGCGTGTATGCGCCTTATCTGGTCCATGGGCACAGCCTGCAGTCCGAAGGGATATTCGTCGCGCAGGTCGTACTTTGTGGTGAAGGGCAACTTGGTGATGTCTTTAATAGACTTGATATCCTCGGGCTTCACGCCGCGTTCGTCCATCTTTTTCTTGTAGAAGGGCACTTTCTCGTAGCACCGCTTCACGGTAGCCGCAAGCCGTTCGTTTTGCAACTTAGTCATGTCCTCGCGGGACATGCACTCCATTTGGGGGTTGTGAATCATAAATTTCTCTTATAATATAAATATGTATTATCCTGAAAATGTCAGCATCTTTTCTCGTCTTTTCCAACTCCCTTGATATCAAGGGTGCATGCCGCGACGGAAATAAGGCTAACCTAATTGGCCATAAAGGTTAAGCATTATTGCCATAAAGGTTAAGCATTATTTACGACTCGCTGTGCCTTGTCCCTGAGCCACCCCAGCATCGAAGGCCTTGAGGTTGGCCTCGACAACCTGTTCACCCTTACGGGCGAACACGGTGGCAATGGCTTCACGGAGATTTTCTACGGAAAGGATGCCGATATAGGGAGCCGCCATGCCGAGCAGCACCATGTTGGCACCGCGGGGATTGCCGCAGTCCTTGCTGACGGTCTCTATGTCGAGCTTGATGCTGGGCAGCGTGTCGAGTTCCTTCTGCAAGGCTTCTTCGTCGGGATAGTTGGGGATGTTCACGAAAGGCTTCGAGCTGGTCACTATCCTACCCTCTTTGCTGAGGTATGCCAGATAGCGCATCGACTCCATCGGCTCCATAGAGATGATGAGGTCGGCGCCGGCTTCGGCAATGAGGTCGCTCCAGATGGGTTCTGTGGAGAGGCGAAGGTTCGACTGCACGTCGCCGCCTCTTTGACTCATGCCATGCACCTCGGCCTGTTTCAGGTAAAGCCCGGTTCTGGTTGCTGCCTCGCCTATGATGGTCGCGATGGAGAGGATGCCTTGTCCGCCCACACCGCACAGGATGATGTCTTTCTTCATATAATGTTAAGGTATTAAAGTGTTAAAATGTTAAAATGTTGAAGATAGTTTTAGCTCTTGCTGTTTTTTACTATCTTAACTAATGTTCCTATAATCTGTTTGACATCATTTAATAATGATTCATACGACTTTTCATCGATTACTCCTGTCCTATATAATAAGGTTATCCAATACTCCGTTTCACTTGCCTCTTTCAGGGCAATGTTCATTTTATTAATGAAATCTGCACGACTTTGTGCGTATGTTGCTTCACTGACATTTGCCCCTATGCTTGTTCCAGAGCGGAGTAGTTGTTTGGATATAATGTAAACATTCTTTTCGTCTCTAAGGAATTTATAGAATTTCACAATACGAATTGCAAAATCCATAGTTAATATACCTATTACGCTATCTGCCATGCTGCTAACAGTCAAGCATTATAACATTTTAACTCTTTAACTTTTTAACTTTTTATCTTTGGCATGTCTCGCAAAGGTTTGGATGCATTCCCTGCGAGGAATAATGACGGAGACACCGTTGTACTCTATCTCTTCCTTGAGGATGCGGGTTATCTCAGGCATATTTTTGGGCAGGGGCACTACGACGCGTACGTGCTCCGGCTCAACACCCAAACCGAGGCAGATGGCCTCGAACTTGTTTGTGCCTGCCGAGTCCTGTCCGCCGGTCATGCCAGTAGTAAGGTTGTCGGAGATGACGACGGTGATGTTGGACTTGTCGTTGACAGCATCCAGCAAACCTGTCATACCGCTATGCGTGAAAGTTGAGTCGCCAATGATTGCGACGGACGGGAAGAGTCCTGCATCGGCAGCACCCTTTGCCATCGTGATGCTTGCTCCCATATCGACACAAGAGGAAAGGCTCTGGAAGGGAGGCAATGCTCCGAGCGTATAGCACCCGATGTCGCCAAAGACACGATGCTCGGGATAGTCGGCCAGCACTTGGTTCAAGGCTGCATAGACGTCTCTATGGCCACAGCCTTGGCAAAGCTGAGGCGGACGTGCTGCCAAGTTCTTGGCTGGAGCAAACACGGCTCCTGTTGCCTTTCCCAATGCCTTTGCCACATTGTCGGGCGTAAGTTCGCCGGTGCGGGGCAAGTCGCCTGTCAAGCGTCCCTTCACGGGATAGCCCTCACCGAGCAAGCCCTTGACGAGTTCCTCCACGACGGGCTGGCCGTCTTCTATGACAAGAAGCTCGTCGCACTTTGCAGCCAAAGCCTTTATCTTCTCGTCGGGCAGAGGATATTGTGAAATCTTGACAAGGTTTGCATCGCTGCCAAGAGCCTCTTTCACATAGTTGTAAGCAATGCCACAAGCCAGGATGCCTGTCTTGCCGGCGGCAGCTTCTACCTTATTATATATGCTGTCTGAAGAAGCTTGCTTCATGGCATCCTGCTTTTCAATGAGAGCCATATACTTCTTCCTTGCAATGCCAGGCAGGAGCACCCACTGGTCTGTTGCAGGCGAGAGGGGCTTCTCGGCCTTTGGCTCTGTTACTTCCACGGCGGCACGAGAGTGGGCAAGACGTGTCACGACACGCAGCACGATGGGTTCGCCCAGCCGTTCCGAGAGGTCGAAGCCGTATGCCATCATGTCGTAGGCCTCCTGCTGATTGGAAGGCTCAAGGCAGGGAACAAGCGCAAACTTGGCATAGAAACGCGAGTCCTGCTCGTTCTGTGAGGAATGCATTGAAGGGTCGTCGGCAGCAAGGACGATGAGTCCGCCTTTCACGCCCGTAATGGCGCTGTTGACGAAAGCATCGGCACAGACATTCATGCCGACATGTTTCATGCAAACCAAAGCCCTCTTGCCAGCATACGACATGCCGAGAGCGGCTTCCATAGCCGTCTTCTCGTTCGTACACCAACGGGAATGTATGCCACGCTCCTTGGCAAGAGGATGGCTTTGTATGTATTCGGTGATTTCTGTGCTTGGCGTCCCTGGGTAAGCATAAACACCGCTCAATCCGGCATTGATGGCGCCGAGGGCAACAGCCTCATCACCTAAAAGGAGTTTCTTCATATATTAGTCGTTTGGGAAATTAGTCGTTTGGTCGTTTAGGGGAGGAAAGTCAAGCTCTGATGAGCTGTAGGAATTCTTCTCGAGTCTTAGCCTGGTTGAAGGCACCGCAGAAGTCGCTGGTCGTCGTGATGCTGCCTTGCTTCTGCACACCGCGCATCTGCATACACATGTGTTGAGCCTCTACGACCACCATAACGCCCAGCGGCTGAAGGGCTTCCTGGATGCACTCGCGTATCTGCTTCGTCATGCGTTCCTGTATCTGGAGGCGATGCGAGAAACAGTCCACCACGCGGGCTATCTTGCTCAAGCCCGTTACTTGTCCGTTGGGGATGTAGGCCACATGTACCTTGCCATAGAATGGCAGCATGTGGTGTTCGCAAAGAGAATAGAAATTGATGTCGCGCACGATGACCATCTGACGATAGTCTTCGTTGAACTTGGCCGAGTTGAGTATTGCCACAGGGTCTTGCTCATAACCTTGTGTCATGAAACTCATTGCCCTTGCCACACGTTTCGGTGTCTTGACCAAGCCTTCGCGCTTGGCATCTTCGCCAAGGAGGCCGAGAATGGCGCGAATGTGTTCAGAGATTTGCTGTTGGGCGGGTGTCAGTTCGTGCTTGTATTGTTCTTCCATTATTACAATCTGACGTTTATCTTACTTTTCACAATGACGGCTTCGCGGAAGATGCCCATCTCTCGAATTTGCCTGAGAATATCGCTTGCTTCCTCCATGGTGCGGAAGTCACCGGCTCTGCAAAGCCAATGGGGAGAAACGAAGCTGACATATACAGGAAGTTCGGGGAAGGAGTTCCTGAAGCGCAGGCCGGCAGCCCGCGCTTCAGTCTTTCCTTTTCGGGAATTGTCGCCGAAGTACACCTGAATGCGGAACCCATTCATCTTCACCTTCGGCCCAAGCGAAAGGCTGTCCACATCAGTCGAATCATTAAGATGAGAAACTATGCTGTCCGCCTGTCTTTTCTGAACTGGTTTTGCGGCAGGCTTTTTGGGCGAGCCGTTGACAAGGTCTGTGATGCTCTTATCCTGATGCAGGACGATTCTGCCCGTCGAGTCAACCACTTGTTGCAGTTTGTCGGTGAACGTCTGCTGGGCATACAATGTTATAGTGCCCAGCCAGAGAGTGAGGGCATAGGTGTACTTCATATCTGATAATTAGAAAATGTGAAATGTAGAAAACAAGAAAAGGTACGAACGCTCTTTCTTCTTTTCTTAATTTCTTATTCTCTTATTTCCCCTTTTATTTCCAAGCGTCGATGATGCCCTTGAAGTCGGGAGCCTTAAGGCTTGCGCCGCCAATGAGGCCGCCGTCGATGTCGGGCTTGCCGAAGAGTTCGGGAGCGTTGCTTGCCTTGCAGGAACCGCCATAGAGGATGGTGGTGTCGTCGGCTGCTTGTGCGCCATATACTTCGGCCACGCACTTGCGGATGTAGGCATGGATTTCCTCTGCCTGCTCTGCGGTAGCGGTCTTGCCTGTGCCGATGGCCCAGATGGGTTCGTAGGCAATCACGATGTTCTTCCACTGCTCAGCAGAGAGATGGAAGACGCTGCCTTGAAGTTCTGCCTTGCAGACGGCTTCCTGCTCGTTTGCTTCGCGCTGGGCGAGGCTTTCGCCGATGCAGAAGATGACCTTCAGGCCGTTGGCGAGTGCGAGGTCAACCTTGTCCTTCAGAATTTCGGGAGTCTCGTTGTAGTATTCGCGACGCTCGCTGTGACCGAGGATGACGTACTCTGCGCCGGTGCTCTTCACCATAGCTGCGCTCACTTCGCCCGTGTAGGCACCGCTCTCCTTGTTGGCACAGTTCTCTGCACTGACCTTGATGACGCTGTCCTTCAGCAGCTCGCTAACGGTTGCGAGGTGGATGAAGGGAGTGCCGATGATGACTTCACAATTGGGCTTTTCTGCTGCCAGCATGTTCTTCAGTTCTGTAGCGAGTGCTACACCTTCCTGCAGGGTCTTGTTCATTTTCCAGTTGCCTGCTACAATTTTCTTTCTCATGAGTTTTTAATTTGGTTATTGAGTATTAAGTTTATTGAGATTATGTTTCTTGTTCTTGTTTATCGCAATGCTTACGGCATCGATGAGCAGGAAAAGGATGAGAGGCAGGATGTACCAACTCATAATGCCCATGATGATGTCGCTCAATTTGTTGACCTTTTGTTCGGGCGAAGACTTCAGCTCCTCTCGTCTTGGCAAGGCTGTCGACGGCCATTTGCCAACCACTTTGCCGTCCCGCAGGAGCATAAGTCCCGGATTGGAACGGATCATTGTCTTGAGCACCACGGCATCTGCTGTGCAGAAGGAATACTCGGCGCCCGTCATTTCTTTCCAGTTCTCGATGGCTGCTTCGCCGCTTGATGTGAGGCAATAGAAGTCGTAGCCTTCTTCCTTGCTGAAGTCATAGAGGGTCAGCAGTCGCCCCATCTCGCTGTCGTCGGCCTTCTCCAGATAGGGAGCCACGAGCAGGAAGGTATAGCCTTCGTTGCCAAGAATGCGTTCGGTAATGTCCTCGCCAGACGTGGCATCCTGTATCAATAGGTCCCCCACTCCACTTCGTTTTGCGGCCTCAATTTCTGTCGTACGTGTGTCAACGAGGGTCCATGTGCTGTCGGGATATTCTTCAAGGGCGAACTCTTTCTGCACGCCGTCCTTCTCCATGATAAAGGTTGTGACAAACTGCCCGAAGTTCCGCTGGTCGTCGTACCAAGCCTGACGGATGTCGGCTCCGACGTGGTAGGGACGGAAGTCGATGATGGGCAGCCGCCAAAGGTTGTACCCTACGAAAATGCTTGCAAAGACAAACGAATAGAGCGCCACCATCCATTCGTTTTTCTTCGTCACGAAGTGGGGCATCAGTTTGTAGTAGCGTAAAGCAATGATGGAAAAGACGAGCAGAACCACGTTCTTGGCGAACGTCTGCCAGTTGGTGAGCACGAGGGCGTCGCCGAAGCAGCCGCAGTCGGTCACTGGATTCTTGATGACGAGGTAAAGCGTCAGCGGTGTCATAACGAGCATGAAGCATATCGACACGGTTGTTGCCAAACGCCTCCGGATGCCGAAGAACAGGTATATGCCCATCAGGAACTCAATGATACCCAAAGCGCAAGCCATAGCCAAAGGCACACCTTCCGGCAGGAAACGACCAAACCCGAAAGCGGCACCGTAGTCCTCTATTTTGTATTGAGTGCCGCAAGGGTCGATGAGCTTCACCGTGCCAGAGAACAGGTACGTCAGAGCAAGCACGAAACGTACCACTGCCATGGCTATGTACTTAATGCCCTGTTTCACGCTTCGTCTTTCTTTTCGTTTAACTTTATCAAGCCGAAGACGGCATAGTTCAACATGTCCAAGTAGTTTGCATCGATTCCCTCCGAAACCAGAGTGTCGCCGCCGAGCGACTCTATTTGCTTCGTGCGGAACACCTTCATCAGGATGAGGTCAGTGTAGCTGCTGATGCGCATAGAGCGCCAAGCCTCGTCGTAGTCATGGTTCTTGCGAAGCATCAGGTGTAGTGCCTCGTCGGCATGTCTGTCGTAAGCTTCCAGGGCTTCGTCCTCCGTCATGTCGTCGGGCTTTTCGCTGTAGCCACGTTCCAATTGTATGAGTCCGATAATGGCGTAGTTCACGATGCCGATGAACTCGGGTCGGATGCCTTCATCCACCAACGAAACGCCCTTCGTCTCGATGCTGCGGATGCGATTGGCTTTGATGTATATCTGGTCGGTGAGGGAGGACGGACGCAGGATGCGCCATGCAGCGCCATAATCGTGCAACTTACCTGCGAAGAGCGAACGGCATTCTGCCATCACCTTCTCAAACTGCTGACGAGTCTTGTCATTTACCATTTAATCATTAACCATTTCATTCCCCATAAAGGGTGTTAGGGGGCTTACCATTTACCATTTGTTCCCCCCTAAAGGGTGTTATGAGGCCCTCATTCCCATAAAGGGGAGTTGGGGACACTTGTCTCTTTGTTTTACGGGCGCAAAGATACTAATTTATTTTTAATTATGTGTGGTGTCGCAAAGAAAAAAGTAACAAAACGCCACATTTGTCGTTTCAATATGAAATATAATTCGGCCAATAACCTATTTTGCTGGCTGATTTATGTTTCGGGTGTTCTGTAAGCAGTCACAGGGTACTGAAAATAATGCTTAACCATTATCCGCATAATGCTTAACCATTATTTGCATGAATGTGTAAAAGCTTATATTGGTGTCCGGGGAATTTATTTCATTATCTCCAGTTCCATCGATTTCATC
>CAMKTM010000115.1 GCA_946415695.1 uncultured Prevotellaceae bacterium
TCATCGAGGACTATGCCTATCTCTCGCTGACGCCCATCGGCATCGATGCAAACCTCACCAATGCCCTGTCCAAACAGAACATCCGCGTTGACGTGCCATGCCGCTTCACCGTGGGCATCAGCACGGAACCCGAAAGCATGCTGGCTGCCGCAGAACGCTTGCTCGGCCAGACACCTCAGCAGATCCAGGAACTGGCACGCGACATCCTGTTCGGACAACTGCGTCTCGTCATTGCCACCATGAGCATCGAGGAGCTGAACTCCGACCGCGACAAATTCCTCGAAGCCATCACCGCCAACGTGGAGGTCGAACTGAAAAAGATCGGACTGCGCTTGATTAACGTCAACGTCACCGACATTAAGGACGAGAGCGGCTACATCGAAGCCCTCGGACAAGAGGCCGCAGCCAAGGCCATCAACGAGGCAAAGGTGCGAGTGGCCGAGCAGGAGCGGAACGGCGAGATAGGTAAGGCAGAAGCAGTCCGCGAGACCCGTATCCGTACCGCCGAGGCAAATGCCGAGGCAGTGAAGGGTGAGAACGAAGCCAAGATAGCCATCGCCAACTCCGATGCTGTCCGCCGTGAACGTGAAGCCGAGGCGCAGCGCAAGGCCGTGGCTGCCGAGAAGGTTGCCAATGCACAGGCCCTCGAAGAGGCTTACGCAGCAGAGCAAAAAGCCGAGAACGCCCGTGCCGACCGCGAACGCGCCAGTCAGCAGGCAAATGTCATCGTGGCTCAGGAAATCGAGAAGAAGCGACTCGTCATCGCTGCCGAGGCTGAAGCAGAGCAGAAGCGCGTCAATGCCAAGGGTGAAGCTGACGCCATCTTCGCCAAGATGGAGGCCGAAGCCAAAGGCCTCTTCCAAATCCTGACAAAGCAGGCAGAGGGCTACGACAAGATGATACAGGCTGCCGGCGGCGACGCCACAAAGGCTTACACGCTGCTCCTCCTGGAAAAACTTCCAGACCTCGTCAAGACACAAGTCGAAGCCATCAAGGGCATCAACATCGACAAGGTGACTGTCTGGGATAACGGCGGCACCGCCGACGGAAAGACCAGCACTGCCAACTTCCTCGCCGGATTGATGAAGAGTGTGCCCCCTTTGGCCGAACTCTTTGACCAGGCCGGCATGGCACTCCCCGAATACCTTGCAAAGAAGAAGGAAGAAACTCAAGACGAGTCCGGTAAGGGCGAAGAAAATGAATAAAAAGCCCTTATGACTCATCTTTTTTTAGTATTTTTATGATGTTGAGGCACATGGCTGTTTGCTATGTGCCTCTTTTTTTGTAACTTTGCAGAGCAAAAGTTTCTAATACCAAGAAAGATGACACTGAGAGAACTCCATAAGGGACAAACGGCCACCATTCTCATGGTGGGTGGCGAAGGCGCGTTGCGGCAGCATTTCCTCGACATGGGCATGATACCCGGCACACAGGTGACGCTGCAGAAATACGCTCCGCTCGGCGACCCGATGGAGCTCCGCATACACGGCTACGAACTGACCTTGAGGCTGGCCGATGCGGAGAAGATAGAGGTGGAAACCACCTCGAGACCCCCTCTTACTCCCCCTCTATGGGGAGAACATCAGCCGAAGAAAAGCCTCCCCATTGAGGGGGAGGTTTGGAGAGGGTCTGGGCCTGGGAGTGACGGGATGCACCCGGGCTTTGGTGAGGAAGGCCGTTACCACGACGAGGACGCATTTCATCCCATTTCATCGGCAAAAAAGGGGCCGCTTACCTTTGCCCTCGTTGGCAATCAGAACTGCGGCAAGACGACACTCTTCAATCAGCTGACGGGCAGCAAGCAGCACGTCGGCAACTTCCCAGGCGTGACCATCGACCGCAAGGACGGCATCATCAAGGGGTATCCCGACGCCACTGTCACCGACCTCCCCGGCATCTACAGCCTCAGTCCCTACACGAGCGAGGAAATCATCAGCCGCCGATTCATCTTGGAAAGCAAGCCGAGTGGCATCATCAACATCGTGGATGCCACCAACATCGAGCGCAATCTCTATCTGACCATGCAGCTGATGGAACTCGGCATCCCAATGGTGTTGGCACTCAACATGATGGATGAGGTGAAGAGCAACGGTGGCACTATCCGCATCAATCAAATGGAGCGGCTGCTCGGCATTCCCGTCGTCCCCATCAGCGCCATGAAGAACGAGGGCGTGGATGAGGTCGTGAGCCATGCCATCCACGTGGCTCGATACAATGAAGGCCCGGCGCGGCAGGATTTCTGCAGCCCCACGGAGCATGGCGGCGCTGTGCATCGCTGCCTGCACGCCATTATGCACTTCATCGAGGATCACGCCCAGGCTGCCGACCTCCCGGTCCGTTTTGCTGCAAGCAAGCTGATTGAGGGCGACAAGCTTGTGGCCGATGCGCTCAACCTGACGCAGAATGAGCAGGAAACCGTTGAGCATATCATCTGCCAAATGGAGGAGGAACGCGGCTTGGATCGTTGTGCTGCGCTCGCCGACATGCGTTTCCACTTCATCCTGCAAGTGAGCCAGCAGACCGTGGTGCATCCCGAAGAGAGCAACGAGCAACGGCGAAGCATCCGCATCGACAAAGTCCTGACCGGCCGCTACACGGCCATTCCGTCTTTCCTGCTCATCATGGCGGCTGTCTTCTACCTCACTTTCAATACGATAGGCGCATGGCTTCAAGACCTCTTTCAGGAGGGCATCGACCGCTTCACGGCGTTTTCCGACAATCTGCTTACGCAGTGGGACATTGCGCCGCCCATTCATTCGCTCATCATCGACGGCATCTATTCCGGTGTCGGCACGGTGCTCGTCTTCCTGCCCCTCATCGTGTGCCTTTTCTTCTTCCTCAGTATGCTCGAGGACACGGGCTATATGGCACGCATCGCCTTTGTGATGGACAAGTTGTTGCGCGGCTTGGGCCTTTCAGGCCGCAGCATTGTACCGCTGCTCATCGGGTTTGGGTGTTCGGTGCCGGGCATCATGGCGAGCCGCACGCTGCCCAGCGAGCGCGACCGCAGACTGACCATTCTGCTGACGCCCTTCATGTCCTGCACTGCCAAGATACCCATCTATGCCTTCTTTGCTGCGGCTTTCTTCCCGAGGCACGCGGCTTGGGTGATGATGTCGCTCTATGTGATTGGCATCCTGACAGGCATCATCGTGGCGCTCTTCCTGAAGCGGACGCTCTTCCGGGGCGAGGCGGTACCTTTCGTCATGGAGCTTCCCAACTACCGGATGCCGGTGGCAATGAACGTATGGCATTTGCTTTGGGACAAGGCGAAGGACTTCCTTGGACGTGCTTTTACGGTCATCTTCCTCGCAAGCATCGTCATCTGGCTTTTGCAGACGTTCGATTTCCACTTGCAAATGGTGCCGGCTGCTGAGGCATCGCGCAGCATGTTGGCACAGATCTCGAGCCTCGTCGCTCCCATCTTCGAACCGCTCGGCTGCGGAGACTGGCGCGTCGTGACATCTTTGGTGAGCGGCTTGCTGGCTAAGGAAGTGGTGGTGAGCACGCTCAGCACGCTCTTTGCTGGCGTTGCCATCACCGAAATCTTTACGCCCGGCGTGGCTTACACCCTTCTCGTCTTTTGTCTGCTCTATACGCCCTGCATGGCAACAATGGCCACCATTCGCCGCGAGCTTGGCACCCGCTGGATGCTCTTCATCATGGTGGGGCAGTGCCTGATTGCCTGGGCGGCAGCTTTCCTCGTACATCAAATTATTTCTATACTATGAATATACAGAGCATTATCCTTTTGGCTGCAGTCATCGTCGTAGCAGCCGTCGTCCTTTACCGTTATCTCCGCAGCGACAACAAATGCAGTTGCTGCGAAGGGTGCAAGAAAGATTGTTGTGCATCGCTTCTGTTGTTCCTCCTGCTCATGCCTTTTGGCGCAATGGCTCAGGACGCGCCACTGAAAGGCCTGCAGTTCCTGGCTCTCAGCAACGACAGCACACGCGATGTCTATCGCATCCCGGCCATTGCCAAGAACTGCAAAGGCGAACTCGTGGCTATCTACGACTACCGTGTCTGTGGCACCGACATCGGTTTCGGAGAGGTTGACCAAGTGATGCGTATCTCGAAGAACAACGGCAAGAAGTGGTCGGAAGAGACCAAAATTGCCGATGGAAAGGGCGGAAATGATAATGTGTTCGGCGTAGGCTTTGGCGATCCGGCGCTCTGTCTGGACCGCGAAAGCAAGCGCGGCGTGCTCATCACCGTCAGCGGAAAGTGCATCTATTCCTATGGCTCAGCCACACATCGACCCTTCATCGCAAGGCAGATTACCACGGACGGCGGCCACACCTGGAGTGCTCCGGAAGACATCACGACGCAGTTCTGGGGAAAGGCCGGTTCGATGTTCCAGCAAAAGGAAACTGACGATGGAATGGACGTTTTTGCCTGGGCTGGCTTCTTTGGCAGCGGAAAAATACTGCAGAGCCGCTTGACGAAGGTTGGCAACTACTACCGTCTCTATGCCGCCCTGCTGGTTCGCGGCACGGGGCTGAAGGGCGCCTACGTGGTTTATAGCGACGACATGGGCATGACCTGGCAGCTTCTGGGCGGCGATGCTTCGTTCCAGGCTGCTCCCGACAGCGACGAGCCGAAGGTGGAGGAACTGCCCAGCGGACAAATCGTCCTGAGCGGCAGGAAGTGGTACGGCCGCACGTTCAACATCTGGACATTTGCCGAGGGAAGCACCACCGAAGGCTCTTGGGACAAACCCGTCAACTCACACGACGTGCCGACCGGCATCAAGGTGGGCGCCAACAGCTGCAACGGCGAGATACTCATCGTGCGTGGCCGCCACGTTTCCGACGGCAAGCCTTGCCACGTCGTGCTCCAAAGTCTGCCAAAGGCCGATACGCGTGCCGACGTAAGCATTTATTATAAGGTACTCGAGGAAGGCAGGAAGTACACCACTGCCGCGTTTGCCGAGGGCTGGAAACTCGGCCTGCAAGTCACCAGCAAACGCTCCGCCTACTCGACAATGTGTCAGCAGAAGGACGGACGCATCGCCTTCTTCTACGAAGAGGAACCCTACATCTTTAATATGGTCTATGTCCCCCTCACCCTGAGCCAAGCCACAAACGGCGAGGTGAAGTAGGGCAAGGGAAGGCAAAGCGAACCCTTTTGCCAGACACGGCACAGCATGTTGTTTGCTTGTACATGTAAAAGCAAACAACACGGCGTGTGGTGTCTGTTGACAGAACACTTTCCTACCACTCTTTTTCCCAGACGCTTCGGCTTTCCTTAACCAGCGCTCCGCCTGGCAGCTGCTGGAAGTCTGTGTGGAACCCCTGATCCGTGTCCAATACAAACTTAACTCAGCGGCAACTGGTGGGAGTTCTTTACTTCGCCGAGGACGAAGAATGAGTTGAGCGAGCCGATGCAGTCGAGGTCGCCAAGGATGCGAAGCACGAACTCTTGGTAGGCTTTCATGTCGGAGACGTAGATCTTGAGCATGAAGTCGTAGTCGCCGCTGATGTTGTAGCACTCCACAATCTCGGGGATCTGCTGCACGGCTTCCATGATGCGGTGCGCATTCTCGTGGGAATGCTGCTTCATGCGCAGGTTGCAGAAGGCAATGAAGCCGCGGTTTATCTTTTCCGCATCCAGCACCGCCATGTACTTCTTGATGTAACCCTCCCGCTCCAGTCGCTTCACGCGCTCGAAGGTCGGGGTGGGCGAGAGGTGAATCTTTGCGGCAAGTTCCTTGTTTGTCAGCCTGGAATCGTCCTGCAGAAGGCTTAAAATGCGCAGGTCTGTCTCGTCAAGCTGAGCCATAAAAAGGTGAAAAATTAAAGAGTTAAAAGGTTAAAAAGTTAGGGATCTCGGGTCGAAGAATTATTTTCCTGTCAGAGGGGCGTTTTATGTCTCGTGTCAAGTGATATCATCTGTTACGCGGTGCAAAGATAGTAATTATTTCTGAAATATCGTTTCTTCTTGGAAGATTTTTGATGTTGCCGTAACTTTGCACCGTCGAAAGGACAAAGAGAACGGCTTCGCCATACATTATTATATAATATAATAGTAAATAAATGAAAGACCCCCTCTTGCTCCCCCTCTAGGGGGAGGAAATAAAATGGTAAATGGTAAATGTTTAAATGGTAAATGACATTATGAGCAGACAGAAACAACACCTTGAGACGCTTGCCCTGCATGCAGGACAAGTTGCCGACCCGACGACAGACGCTTGTGCCGTGCCTATTTATCAGACGGCCAGTTATGTTTTCCACAATGCCCAGCACGCCGCTGACCGCTTCGGCCTGCGCGATGCTGGCAACATCTACGGACGCCTGACCAACTCGACGCAAGGCGTGCTGGAGGAGCGCATCGCCGCCCTCGAAGGAGGCGTTGCAGCACTGGCCGTCGCTTCCGGCGCCGCTGCCATCACCTATGCCTTGCAGAACGTGCTGCGTGCCGGCGACCATATCGTGGCAGCCGACAACCTTTACGGCGGCTCCTACAACCTCATCACGCACACCCTTGCAGCGTCAGGAATTGCCCATTCCATCGTGAAAATTAACAATCTTGATGCCTTGGAGGCAGCCATCCGTCCGAACACAAAAGTTATCTTTGCCGAGACACTTGGCAACCCGAACAGCGACGTGCTGAACATCGAGGCAGTGGCCGAAGTGGCCCGCAGGCATGGCATTGTCTTCATCGTCGATAACACCTTCGCTCCTTTGCTTATTCGTCCGTTGGAACACGGCGCAGACATCGTGGTGCATTCCGCCACGAAGTTCATCGGCGGACACGGCACATCGCTCGGTGGCATCATCGTTGATGGCGGGAAGTTCGACTGGAAAGCCAACGCAGATCGTTATCCGAGCATTGCTAAGCCAGATGCCAGCTACCACGGCGCCGTGTTTGCCGACGTGGCAGGCCCTGCAGCTTTCGTGACAAGGATACGGGCCGTCATCCTGCGCGACACAGGCGCAGCCATCTCTCCCTTCAACGCGTGGATTCTCCTGCAAGGCGTCGAGTCGCTGCCCCTGCGCATCGAGCGTCACACAGAGAACGCGCTGAAGGTTGTCGATTACCTCTCCAAGCATCCTCTTGTCGAGAAGGTCAACCATCCGGCGATTGCTTCACATCCCGACCATGCCCTCTATGAGCGCTACTTCCCCAACGGCGGTGCCAGCATCTTCACCTTCGAGATAAAAGGCGGCGAGCAGGCTGCTTGGCAGTTCATCGATGCGTTGCAAATCTTCACCCTCCTGGCCAATGTCGCCGACGTGAAGAGCCTCGTCATCCATCCCGCCACGACAACCCATTCGCAACTTTCGCCCGAGGAACTACTTGAACAGCACATCACGCCTTCCACCATCCGGCTCAGCGTTGGCGTGGAACACATCGATGACATCATTGCAGACCTTGAGCAAGCGTTTGAAGCAATAAAATAAGAAAGGAAAACGTTATTAATAAGACTCCCTATCCCCCTTTAGGGGG
>CAMKTM010000116.1 GCA_946415695.1 uncultured Prevotellaceae bacterium
TATCAGGTGGGGGGGTAGTATTGTTTACTGCTTTAACTACTGACTACAGATTACTTACTACAAACATTGAGAACATCATATATAGTTATATATATATATAGTATATATATTATTATTAGTAGTAAGAGAGAGAGAGAGGAAGGTCTTGTGAGCAGTCGGGGGGGCTGTGAATGAAACTGTCATCTGTCATCTGTCAGAAAAGCCCCCCTCTCTCTCTGTCACGGCAGGACATTTCCTGCCATGCGAAATAAAATCTTGTGACTGAGCGGGTTTGGCACGGTTTTTGTTAAAAAAGATTAAAACGCGTTTATGAAGATTTCGAAACAAATTGGCAGTTCCCATGTGGAGGAGATGGAGAAGATTCTGTCGTTCATCGAGGCTTTCGATGTCCATAAACTTCTATATGCCATCAGCGAAAAGAGTCTGGACGAGGATGCGATTGTCGCGCTCTCTCTTGACATCCGCGAACAGAACGTGAAGTTGGAGCGACAGAAGAAGTATCTGTTCAGTTACACAAGGACTTGCAATAAGAAGTATGCTCTGGAAGACAACAAGCTGGTTGATTCGTCGGCTCGTCTGTCCCACAAGATGCGGAGCGGTATCAGCGGGATAAAGAAGACGGTGATGGCTTTCTACAAGAAGTCGCGGCGGAAGCACTTCCCCGGGGGGAAGGAGCCGCAGGCCATTGACAAGTCGCTCATTGCCACAGAAGAGTACATGAGAGACCTTTTCGGGCTGGGGAGCTATCCCGATTGTGTAAAAGAGCTGTTCAGGGATATGGTGTCGTTCTTCAACAACATGAACGAATGCCTTGTGGAGGCCAGAAGGTCGCTGTCGGAAGAGAAGGAGATTCGCGAGGACCAACGTAGGTGTCTCGACCTGCTTGAGACAGCCTGTGAAATGTGCAAAAAGCAGCAGGAGTTCCTCTATGATACGATGAAAAACGACCCGACTGCCCAGGCTGCTCTGCTTAATTCGAAGCTACTGCAGCCAGGCGACGAGAACCCTGTGCTAAAGGCTTGGGTAAACAGTCCGGACGACAGGGGAACGTTTGCATCCGACTATTATCACAACTGTTCGCCTAAGGATGTCAGCAAGATTGCGTTCTACGAGACGATAACCGAGGCAGAAGGCGACCCGAACCTGATAGCCTGCATGACGCTCTTCGGCTGCGACAAGGAGAAAGCCCGCCGTATCAACCTTGCCATCGAGTGCTTCGACAGCCTCTTGCCCGAAACGTGCAAACGGAACAAGATACCTGCCATTCATCTGTTTGTTTTTATGAAGTGGTGCTCCGAAGGGATAGGCTATGAGACGTTCCTGAACTATTTCAACAAGCGCTACAAGGAGGCAGGCGGCCATTGGGGAACCATAGGCAAGTCTGCCATCAGCGGGGTTGCCCAAAAAGCATACAGAGACGCGAAATTCGATAACGTAAAGAGGACAATGTTGATAAAACTGGAGAAAATTTTCCCTCAAAAGAGTGACAAAACTGTGTGATTTGAATGGGGAGAAGCACCTTTTAATATATTTGGAGGATGTTTTTTTGAGTGAAATGTATGCTTTTTGGGCAGAATTTGCTATCTTTGCAAAAGAATACTCATGCAAACATGAACGGAAACGCTCCTCATATAGTGCAATATCAAGGTTCAAAACGCATTTTGGCTCCTCAGATTCTCCAGTATATGCCTCGCCACTTCAGGCGTTTGGTTGAGCCTTTTGCGGGAATGGCAGCCATTTCTATCGCTTCGGGCATACAAAGAAGGGCGGAATACTACTATATAAACGACTTGAACCAGCCTCTGGTCAGCGTGCTGAAAGCAGCCATTGAACATCCAAATGAATTGGTGGAGCAATACTCGTCTGTATGGAATGAGCAGTTTATCTGCGAGGGAGGCAGCATCAGCCATTATTACAAAGTGCGTGAGGACTTCAATCGCGGCAACCAGTCCGCTGCCAACATGCTATATCTGCTTGCTCGCTGCGTGAAGGGTTCTGTCCGCTATGGCAGTAACGGCCTTTTCAACCAGTCGCCAGACAAACGTCGCAACGGCACTTCTCCAAAGACATTGAGGCAGAATGTCTTTGCTATATCTTACTACCTGAGGGGCATCACCGAGTTCTCGTCAAAGGACTATCGTGAGGTACTGGATGAAGCCAAACCGGGTGATGTCGTTTATATGGACCCTCCATACCAGGGCGTTTCCAACGTCCGCGACAGCCGTTACCTTGCCGGAATAGACTTTGATTCTTTCGTTGAGGCTGTTGATTGCCTGAATAATCGTGGAATAGATTTCCTTATCAGCTTTGACGGGAAGTGCGGCGAAAGGCAATATGGGGAGGATTTACCGTCAGAACTGGGCTTGCACAAAGTTCTCCTGAATGCCGGGCTTTCCAGCCAGAGTATTCTCTTAGGCAAGAAAGAAACCACATTTGAGGCCCTATACGTCAGTCGAGGCCTGCAATCACACATGCCACAGACAAAGAAATTGCAATATGACCTGTTTGAAGATATTGTTGTATGAAAAAACTGCCTAAAAAGTTTTTAGCCCAATTGAATGCTGTTACAGCCAAGCGACCAAAGACAGTTATTGACTGTATCCTCCGCAAAGGTTATGTTACAACAGAAGAACTAAAACAACTTGGCTACGAACACGCCCCAAGAGCAGCCCGCGACGTACGAGAGCTAGGAATCCCCTTGGAAACATTTAGCGTCAAAGATTCTAATGGCCGAAACATCGCAGCTTATCGTTTCGGCGACCCCTCAAAAGTAGAAGACAAGATTTCCAAGACAGCAGGGCGGACAGTACTTTCCCAAGCATTGAAGAAAGCACTCATAGATAAATATGGAGCCCAGTGTTTTATCTATCTGCAACCAATGGAGGAACGCCTCTTGCAAATTGACCACAGAGTCCCCTATGAGATTGCCGGAGAACAAGATGAGAATAGCACAGACTATTATATGCTGCTTTCTCCATCTGCCAACAGAGCAAAATCGTGGACGTGCGAACATTGCCCGAACTGGACGCAGCGCGACCCGGATTTTTGTTTGAAATGTTTCTGGGCGCATCCTGAAAACTATACTCATGTTGCGGGAAAAGAGCAACGCCAAATTATTATTACTTTTACAGGTGATGAAATAAAAGATTACGAAAAATTGATTGCACTTGTTGGAGAAGAAAAAGCAGAAGAAACAATCAAGGAATTGATTGGCAAATATATTCAATGAAGTCCCTGACTTCTTGTTGTATGAACATCTAACTATGAAAAAACACCTTCTTTGGTGTTTTTTTTTTGCTCTTAACTTGGGCATTCGTGTACGCTGGAGAAGCCCCGTTGTTCTTGAAGTCGCACACAAAAGGTCTCTTTCGTGAACCATTTCGTGGAGGCCAGTCACTTATCGCAAACCGTTTTGTGTACCTGAACCATAGTTTCGTGAACACCGGCATCTGTTAGCCGTACACGAACCGAAACTGTTGTTCACGAAATCTGATTTTTCCTTGATTCTTAGCACCTTAAACGGCATTGTAAGGACTGCTTACGAGTTCACTTATTTCCTTTGTGTTTCTTTATTCTTGCCGTAACTTTGCACCGCAATTCAGAAAATCTGATTGCGATGCCAGGCACCCTCCGGTGCACTGAAAAAGGAAGGACTGGCATCGAGACGTCTCAACATTATAAAAAAAAATAAACTTAAAATTATGGCAAAAAAGATTTTTGCAATCAATCCCCGAACAAAAGACACAAAGGGGAAAATCGAGAGAATGTACCATCTCGGGTACGCACAGCCAGCAACGGCGGAGGAAGTGACGAACATGCTGTTCGGCGACGTAGGCAACCTGAGCGTGACGGTGGAAGCCATCAGGCATGGGCACGAGGAGAAGAAGGTGGAACTGCCTTACATCTGTCCGCACTACTACGAGTTCAAGGACAACCACCGCGCGCAGGACTGCATCATCCCCTCGGCGTTCACATTCAAGACCTGCGTCGATGTGGACGACAAGGCTGTGGTGGAAGAAGCTCGCAAGCGCGCAATGAACATGAACCAAGACGCGCAGAGTAAATGGGAAGGTATGGTGGAGTACATCGAATACTCTGCCCGCAAGAAGCTCCACATCTGGATTCGCATCCCTGTAGGCATGACCATCGAGGAAGCGCAAAAAGACTTCTGCAAGGAGATTGACATCCCATTTGATGAAAGCTGTTGCACTCCAGAGCGCTTCATCTACATGACAGGCGACCAGGTCATCCGTTTCCCCAAATGGCTCGAACCGCTCACGGAGGAGGAAATCAGGGTGCGCCAGGAAGCCTACCGGCAGAGAGGCCTTGACGTGGACGGACGCCCACTGGGCGAGCAGGCTCACAAAGGTTCCAACCCTGACAGCAACACTCCAGCGGAGAATAAGCTCCCCACCCACGAGGACTTTTGGAAAGGGTCTGCATCACCACGCACACGTTTCATCATCAAGGAAATCATGCGCCGTGAAGCGCTCACCGTGGCCGATTTCAACGAAAAAGGCGGCAGGCACAATGCCGTGAAGATGCTGCTCGGTCATTCCCTTTCGCTTCTCACTCCCGGAGAGTTCCGTGCCACCCTGAAAGAACTGATGCCAGAGAACTGGGATGACCAGAACACGCGGCAAATCGTCAAGGACTACTACACGAAGTACTACGACGAGAGCTCACGACTGACTGAATTTCAGAAGGATGTTTATCGACGGAGCCGCAAACTGGCCGATGAGCAAGATGGCGAGACGGTAGCATCACAGCCTCAGCAAGTCTATGGCGACACAGCATCGCTCACCGAAATCTATGCCGCCAAGCAGCCACCCATGCTGCCCGAGAAACTCCCATCGCTGGTCAGGAAGGCTACGGCACTCACTCCTCGGGAACTCAAGCCCACGGTGGCACAAGGCATCTTCCCATCACTCGGAGCCTATCCACGAAACCTCAAATTCCTCTACATCGACAACCTCTACCGCGAACTGCGCATGAACTGCCTCACCATAGCAGGAACAGGCAGCGGCAAGGACACAAGCCTCAAGCAACCATTGAAGCACATCACGAAACCAATGGTTGAGCGCGATGCCGTCAACCGACAGAGGCTCAAAGAGTACAACGAACAGTTCAACGCCACCAAGGCCAACTCAGACAAGCCCAAGCGACCCGCCGACCTCATCATTCAGAAAGTCGGCTCGGACCTCACACCCGCCCGACTGGCACAACTCATGGACGACTCGCAAGGGGCACCGCTCTACACGCAGATGAACGAGTTCGAGCAATGGTACGGCGTAGAGGGGTTAAGAGGGCAGCAATGTACCTTCAAAAACCTGAAACTGGCCGACGACGAAGAGAATCCCTTCGGACAGGAACGTGCAGGAGCACAGAGCATCAACTATTCCGGTCCGCTCTTCCTCAACTGGAACGCAAGTACCACGCCTGGCAAGGTGCAGAGCATGTTCCGAAACGTCATGGTGGACGGACCTGTCAGCCGCGTCTGTCTTGCCACCACACCCGACGTGGGTCTGGCAGCACCCATCCCTCGCTATGGCAACTACGACGAGCGCTACGACGAAGCACTACGTCCGTACATCGAGAACCTCTCGCAGGCAACAGGCGAAATAGATTGCCGCCAAGCATGCCGACTTGCTGAACGGCTCAAGTCCGAGTGCGACCAGTACACACTCGTCACGCAAGACGAAGTGTTCGACAACCTCAGCCATCGTGCCCTCGTCCATGCCTTCCGAAAAGCCTGCCTGCTCTACGCAGCAAACGGAATGAAGTGGGAAAAATCCATCGAAAGCTTCTGCCGATGGAGCCTCCACTTCGACCTCTGGCTCAAGCTCAACTTCTTCGGGGACATGATTCGCAAAGCAGGCGAACACATGCAGACATCAAAGAGAGGGCCACGCAACCTCCTCGAACAGATTCCCGTCGACGCAGACGGCACCTTCACCTTCAGCGACGCCATTGCCACACGCACCAAGTGCGGCAAGTGCGAAGAAGGAACAGGCAACATGCTAAGCCAGTGGAAGTCGAGAGGTTACATCGAAGTCCTGCCAAACGGCCGCTTCAAAAAGCATCTGCCCCAAGCGTGACAAATGACAAATGACAGTTTCATTTGTTGGCATGTCCCAGCGACAAGTCATAAATAAGTAGAGTGCGCCAACTCATCTCTACCAGCACATCCCCGCTGCAGGTTCTTCTGCGGCGGGGGTTTTCCATCACAGCCCTTCTGCCTACGCGCCCGACGAAGTGTTAAAACTACGTTAAATCCACGAAAAGATTTGGAACGTAACGCACTTTTGTCATACCTTTGCGGTGTACTATTAAACTATTACACCAAAACACACAGAAAGAACGGAGATAATTATA
This sequence comes from uncultured Prevotellaceae bacterium, assembly GCA_946415695.1. Taxonomy (GTDB): domain Bacteria; phylum Bacteroidota; class Bacteroidia; order Bacteroidales; family Bacteroidaceae; genus Physcousia. The sequence goes on from CAMKTM010000116.1 coordinate 6,376, forward strand.
ACATCTAAAGATGCGAAAGAAACGAAAACGGAGATAATTATAACATCTAAAAACACGAAAGAAACGAAAACGGGGTGGGGATGAACATCTAAAGATGCGAAAGAAACGAAAACTCCCCCATCATCCGAAATGGTATCGTCTTTAACTCCTTTAACTCCCCTAACTCCCTTAACTCCTAAAGACACTTAACTCCCCTAACTCCCTTAACTCCTAAAGACACTTAACTCCTAAAAAATAACTCTTAATTCTTAACTCTTAATTCTTAACTCTTAATTCTTAATTACTATCCGTCATGATTAGCATTCAGAACGTCAGATTCGGCTACAGGAGCTACCAGCAGGTACTGGACGGCTTCTCGCTCGACTTTGTTCAGAGCGGCATCTACGGCCTGTTGGGAAAGAACGGCACGGGCAAGAGTACATTATTATATTTAATGATGGGCTTGCTGCGGCCGCAGAAAGGCAGCGTCAGCATCGACGGCGTGTCAGCCACGCTACGGCGACCCGAGGTGTTGAGCGAAATGTTCCTCGTCCCAGAAGAATACGACCTCCCAGCCATCGCGCTGAAGAACTACGTGAACGCCATCAAGCCCTTCTATCCGCGTTTCAGCGAAGAACTCCTACAGAAGAGCCTCGAGAACTTCGAGATGGGCTCCGACATCAACCTCGGACAGCTCTCCATGGGACAGAAGAAGAAGGTCTATATGAGCGTAGCACTGGCTGCCAACACACGCTATCTGCTCATGGACGAGCCGACCAACGGACTGGACATCCTCTCGAAGAGCCAGTTCCGCAAAGCCGTCATCGAAAGTATGACGGACGACAAGACGGTCGTCATCTCCACACATCAGGTGCATGATGTTGAGCGTCTGCTTGATCATGTTTGCATCATCGAGCGCAACCGAGTCCTGCTCAACGAACCTCTCGTGGAGACGGAAGAGCCTGTCAATCTCGAAGAACTGTTTATCAAGACAGTAAAAGACCCTCTCTAACTCTCCCTTAAAGGGAGAGAACCTATCAGTATCC